>CAZCVW010000064.1:0-12248 GCA_964502185.1 uncultured Burkholderiales bacterium | reverse complement strand
GTGGTCGCCTGGCTGGCCGGACGGGGCGCCGGAGCGGCCACCTTGGGCACCGGAGCGGGCGTGGCCGGAGCCGGGGACGCAGCCGTGGCCGGAGCCGGAGCAGCCAGCGGGGCGATGGCCGACGGGTTGATCTTGGCGATCTGGCCCTCGGCCAGCGTCCGGATCTTGGCCGGCACCGGGGCGTAGCCCAGAGCCGGGGCCTTGTCCTGGCCCGCCGTGCTCATGGCGTACGAGAGGAAGGCCTTCAGGTTGTCGCCCTTCTTCTCGTCGAGCTTCGTGGGCACGAGGAAGTAGCTCACCGTGGAGATGGAGTAGGCGGCCGGGTTGGCCCCGGTGAAATTGAGGGTCAGCGTGCCGTCCGGGTTGACGGTGGCGTCGTCGACAGCCTCGGTGACGTTGCCCGTCTCGGGTCCCTTGTACTGGCCGGCGCCGTTCTTCACCTTGACCTCGGGAAGGCCGCGCTCGACGGCGAAGCTGTGCTCGGCGTAACCGATCCCGCCGGCGGCGGCGGCCACGGCGTTGGAGACACCGTCGGACCCGGCCTTGCCGATCTGCCCATTGGTGGTCGGGAACGTCTCCAGCGAGCCCGCCGTCCATTCGGCGGGGGCCGCCTTCGACAGGTAGTTGGTGAAGACGCCCGAGGTACCCGACTTGTCGGAGCGGACGAACACCTGGATCGGCAGGTTCGGGCCGGCCGTGCCGTTGTCCGCCTCGATGGCGGGGTCGTTCCAGTTGGTGATGGCCCCCGAGAAGATCTTGGCGATCGTCGGGCCGGTGAGCTTGAGGTCGCTGAGACCCGGGACCTTGTAGAACACCGAGATGCCGCCGGAGGTGAACGGAATGTGGACGAAGTCCCCGTACTTGTCCTTCAGTTGCGTCGCCTCTTCCGGCTTGGCGGCCACGTCCGAGGCGGCGAAGTCGACCGTCCCGGTGATGAGCTGGGCCCGCCCGGCGCCGGAGCCGACGCCCGTGTAGGCCACGGTGACGTCCTTCGACTTCCTGAAGTCGGCCTTCCACTGCTCGATCATGTTCAGCGGGAACGTCGCCCCCGCTCCGGTGACGCTGGTGTCCGGGTGCGTCGGGGCGTCCGCCGCCCCGGCTGCATGGGTTCCGAGGAGCAGCACGCCTGCCATCAGGGTTGCCGCCGTTCTACCTCGCCTCACAGTTTCTCCTTTTTCTGGTTTGGACGCAGCGTGGTCAGCCGAACCGCCCGTTGATGTAGTCCTCGGTGCGGGGGTCGTTCGGGGTGTTGAACAGCTCGGCGGTCGGGCCGAACTCCACGACCCGGCCGGGTTCCCCCTGATCACCGAGCAGGAAGGCGGTGTAGTCGGAGACCCGGGCCGCCTGCTGCATGTTGTGGGTGACGATGACGACCGTGACCGAGGAGCAGATCTCCCTGATCGTCTCCTCGATGCGCTTGGTCGAGGAGGGGTCCAACGCCGAACACGGCTCGTCCATGAGGAGCACCCGGGGCTCCACAGCCAGCGAGCGGGCGATGCAGAGCCGCTGCTGCTGCCCGCCGGACAGCGCGCCGGCGGGGGCGTTCAGCCGGTCCTTCACCTCGTTCCACAGCCCGCCCCGGGTGAGGCAGCGTTCCACCAGCTCGTCCTTGTTCCGGCAGGGGATGCCGGCCAGGCGCAGCCCGGACAGGACGTTCTCCCGGATGGTCATGGTGGGGAAGGGGTTCGGCTTCTGGAACACCATCCCGATCCGCAGCCGCATGGAGGCGGGCCTCACCCCGGGGGCGTAGATGTCGTTGCCGTCGAGGCTGATCTCGCCGGCCAGAGCCGCGCCGGGGATCAGCTCGTGCATGCGGTTGAGGACCCGCAGGAACGTCGACTTGCCGCACCCCGACGGGCCGATCAGGGCCGTCACGCTGCCCGGGGGTGCGTCCATGTCGATGTCGCTCAGGATCTGCTTCGGGCCGAACCAGGCGGCCAGACCCCGCACCGACAGGGATCCGCCGCTGGCCAGGAGCACGCCCCCGGCCGGGCTGGCGGCGGGAGCGGGGACGTCGAGCTTGACGTCGGCGATCGGGACGTCCATGGAGACCTAGACCTTTCTCGACCGGGCGCCGATGGCCCGGGCCAGGGTGAACAGGGCGAACACCAGCACGATGAGGACGAGGGCGGCGGCCCACCCTCGGGCGATCTGGGTGGGAACGGCGTTGCGCACCCGCTGGAAGGCGAAGAGCGGCAGGGCCGACTGGGGACCGGAGAACGGGTTCGTGTTCACCGAGTCGGTACCGAAGGCGGTCATGAGCAGCGGGGCGGTCTCGCCGGCGATCCGGCCGATGCCGAGCACCGTGGCCGTGATGATCCCGCTGCGGGCGGTGGGCACGACCACCGACAGCACGACCCGCCACACCGGCGCGCCCAGCGCCAGCGCCGACTCCCGCAGGCCATGGGGAACCAGGCGCAGGACCTCTTCGGCGGTGCGGGCCACCGTGGGCAGCATCAGCACGGCGAGGGCCATGGCCGCCGACCAACCCGAGAACCCCTTCCCGAACCGGACGACCCACATCGTGTAGAGGAACAGGCCGGCCACGATGGAGGGGATCCCACTCATGGCATCGACCAACAGGCGGGTGATGCGGCTGAGCCGGCCGTCCGACTCGGTCAGGTGCACGGCGGTGAGCAGCCCGAGCGGCGTGGCCAGCGCGGCGGCCAGGCCGACCTGTTGCAGCGTGCCGATGACGGCGTGCCGGGCGCCGCCGACGGTGGCCGGGTCGAGCGGCCCGACGCTGTCCATCGTCTCGGTGAAGAAGTTCGTCGACAGGCCGCTCAAGCCCTTGCCGATGACATAGGTCACGATGAGCAGGAGCGGGACGACCGTGCCCAGTCCGGCGGTGGTGACGAGGACGGTGGCGATCCGGTCCTTCCCGGCCACGGACCCGTGGAGCCACCAGGTGTCGGCCGAGTAGGCGGCGACAAAGGCCAGATAGCTGAGCATGAGCCAGCCGACGATCCCGTCGAGCGGCGTGACGACGAAGACCATCCAGGTGGCGGCGGCGGCGCAGACGGCGATCCCCGTGGTACGGACGACCTCGTCCCGGTCGATCATCCGGGGCCGTCGGGGGACGGGGGTGGTGGGCACGCTGAGCGTGGGGACGCTCATGAGGCGAAGGCTCCCTTGCGGGCCCGGTTGACGACGACGCGCGCCGCGGTGTTCACGAGGAGGGTGATGACGAACAACGCCAGACCGGCCGCCACCAGGGCGTGGCGCTGGGTCTCGCCCGCCTCACCGAAGTTGTTGGCGATGAGGCCGGCCACCGAGCCGCCGCCGGGAGAGAGGATCTCGGCCGTGATCTGGTAGTTGAACGAGAGGATCAGGGCGATGGCGATCGTCTCGCCCAGGGCCCGTCCGAGGCCCAGCATCGCGGCGCCGACGATGCCGCTGCGGCCGAAGGGCAGGATGACGTCCCGGATCATGCCCCACCGGCTGCCGCCCAGCGCCAGGGCCGCCTCGCAGTTGGCCCGGGGGCACTGGCTCAACACCTCCCGGGTGACCGAGGCGATGACGGGCAGGATCATCAGGGCGACCACTATCCCGGCCACGAACATCGACGAGCCGAACACCCGGCGGTCGGTGGAGAAGAAGGGGATGAACCCGAGGTGGTCGGTCAGCCACCGGCTCGTGCCCTCCAGGTGCGGCTGGAGGTAGTAGAGACCCCACATCCCGTAGATCAGGCTGGGGATGGCGGCCAGCAGGTCGAGCAGGGCGGTGAGCGGGCGCCCCAGACGGCGGGGCGCGTATTCGTTGACGAACAGCGCCGAGCCCACGGCCACGGGAAGGGACAGCGCCAGGGCGATGAGGGCGATCACCAGGGTTCCGTAGGCCACCGAGGCGATGCCGAAGATGGCGGGCGTGGAGTCCGGCTGCCATTCGAAGGTGGTGAGGAAGTCCCAGCCGGCCACCCGCAGCGCCGGCCACGCCTCGACGCAGAGGAAGAGCAGGACCAGCCCCAGGATGACGAACACGCTGCCGGCCGCGCTGGCCGCCACCGCCTTGAAGACTTTGTCGCCGAGGGAGAGGGATTGGTGAATCTCTCGGGGGACCGGCTGTAGCCGCGGGGGCTCGGTCTCGACCCGGACGTCGATCTCGTTCATGTGCCGCCGAGCATGAAGGGCTTACGTATCCGTGGGCTGACGCTCGGGTAACGAAAGGGCTAACTAACCGTAAGTAGCAGACTCCAGAACGGCAGTTACGGACGCGGAGAGCGGTCGAAATGCTGACAATTGGGACGCAGCGTGGGACACAGCGTGTGACTCAGCGGGCGCAGGCTCGGGTCACGATGTCGAACACGACCTTGCACCCGCGGCGTAACCCGTCGAGCGGGATCCGTTCGTCGATGCCGTGGAACGTGCCCACCTCTTCGTCGCTCAACATCACCGGCACGAGCCCGTAGGCGTCGGCGCCGAGCTGGCGGAAGTAGCGGGAATCGGTGAAGGCGGGGCACAGCACCGGGGCGAAGGCGGCCTCCGGGAAGGCGGCCTCGCACACCTCCTGGAGCAGGGGCAGGAGCGGGCCCTCCGACACGCCGTGCGGCCCGTCGGCGAACGTCACCTCGGCGTCGACACCGAACTGGCCCATCCGTTCCGACAGCCGGGCCAGGAAGTCCTCGGGGTCGGTCTGGGGCAGGAGCCGGCAGTCGAGCGTGGCCTCGGCCCGTCCCGGGACCACGTTCTCCTTGTAGCCCGCCGTCACCTTGGTCACGGAGATCACATCGCCGAACAGGGCGCGCTGGTAGCGGGGCATCCGGCGGACCAGCGCCGGCAGCAGGCGGCGGCTCGCCTCCGGCTGCAACAGGCGCTCGAACACCCGGCGCTGGGCCGGCTCCGCCCGGGCCACCATGGCCTCGAGCGTGCGGGCCACGATGGGGGAGATGCGCAGCGGCGGCGGGTGGGCGGCCAGATCGGAAAGGGCACCGAGCAGCTTGCCGATGGCCTGGTCGTCGGGCGGCATCGAGCCGTGCCCGGGCGTCCCCCGGGCGACGAGGCGCACCCACCGCAGCTGCTTCTCGGACAGGGAACAGGCCATGACCGGCGGCTTGGTGTCGGTGAGCCCGTAGCCGCCCTCGTTGATCACGTCGGTGCAGGCCACCAGTTCGGGGTGCTCCCGGGTGAGCCAGGCGGCGCCCATCACGCCGCCCGCCTCCTCGTCGGCCACGGCCAAGAAGACCACGTCGCGCTCGAGCGGGATGCGTTCCCGGGCCAGGGCGAGGACCGTCATGAGCTGCATGACCCCCATGCCCTTCATGTCGATGGCGCCGCGACCCCACAGGTAGCCGTCGCGGATCTCGCCCCCGAACGGGTCGACCGACCATTCGGCCGCCTCCGCGGGCACGACGTCGAGGTGGTGGAGGAGAGCGAGGCCCCGGCCGCTTCGCCCCGGCAGCCGGGCGACGAGGTTGGCTCGCCCCGGGGCGCTCTCCTGCACGGTGGACTCGATGCCCGACTCGGCCAGGATCCCGGCCAGGAGAGCGGCGGCGGGAGCCTCGTTGCCGGGCGGGTTCGTCGTGTCGATCCGCAGGTAGGCCTGGGCGATGTCGACGGCCTCGTCACCGAGCGCCTTCCAGTCGGGCATTGGTAGGACCCTACGCCGACAGACCCGCCTCCGCCGCCAATGTCTCGAGGCTGGTCTGCGGACGGGCGCCGACGTGGGAGATCACCTCGGCGGCGGCCAGCACCCCCAGCCGGGCGCAGTGGGGGAGCGGGAGGTCGCGGGCGAGCCCGAAGCAGAAACCGGCGGCGAACAGGTCCCCGGCCCCGGTGGTGTCGACGACCTCGGCGACCGCCTCGGCGGGGACGGACTCCCTCTCCTTGCCGTCCGTCACGACCACGCCGCCGGCCCCCCGGGTGATGGCCACCACGGGGACGGACAGCTGGTCGAGCGCGGCGTCGAGCGAGCCGGCGCCGGTGAGCACGAGCACCTCCGCTTCGTTGCCGAGCAACACATCGACATCGGGGAGAAGGGCCAGGAAGGCCGGCCGGTTGATCTGGACCCACATCGGGTCGGAGAGCGACAGGACGACCCGGGTGCCGGCCCGCCGGGCGGCGGCCACCGCCGTGGCCAGCGCCTCGCCGGCGCTCGGGACGCCGATCAGGTAGCCCTCGAGGTAAACGAGGCGGGCGGCGGCCACGGACTCCTCGTCGACGTCGGCGGGGGAGAGCTCGGCCGCCACCCCGAGGCAGGTGTTCATAGTCCGCTCGGCGTCGCGCGTGACGAGGATCAGGGAACGGGCCGTGCCCGCCCCGACCGCCGGGCGGGGCGGCGTGGAGAAGGCGACGCCGGTGGCCCTCAGGTCGTGGGTGAAGATCCGGCCCAGCTCGTCGTCGGCCACCTTGCCCACGAAGGCGGCCGACCCGCCCAGCGAGGCGAAACCGGCGGCGGTGTTGGCCGCCGAGCCGCCCGACACCTCGATGCCGGGGCCCATGCTGTCGTAGATGGTGGCGGCCCGGTCGGGGTCGACGAGGGTCATCGTCCCCTTGACCAGGTCGTGGGTGGCGATGAGGCCGTCGTCACACCGGCTGAGCACGTCGACGACGGCGTGCCCGAAGGCCACGAGGTCGATCACAGACCGAACTGCTCCCGGCGCTTCTCGATGGCGGCCAGGAAGTCCTGGTAGGAGCGGGCGAAGGAGTCGACGCCCTCCCGCTCCAGCGTGGCCGTCAGATCGTCATAGTCGACGCCGGCCTCGGCCAGGGCGGCGATGATCCGGTCGGCTTCCTCGACGCCCTGCTCGATGGTGTCGGGCTGCGGGTGGCCGTGGTCCCCCAGGGCCTCGATGGAGGCGGGGGCGAGGGTGTTCACGGTGTCCCGGCCCACCAGCTCGTCGACGTAGAGCGTGTCGGAATACTCCGGGTTCTTCGTCGACGTCGAGGCCCACAGGGGCCGTTGCAACCGGGCGCCGGCGGCCGCCAGCCGCTCCCAGCGTTCCCCCGAGAAACGCTCCCGGAAGAGCCGGTAGGCCAGCTTGGCGTTGGCCACCGCCACCTTGCCCCGCAAGGGATGGCCGGGCGGCAGGCGCCGGTCGGCCTCGGTGTCGACCCGGGACACGAAGAACGAGGCCACCGAGGCCACGCCGGCAAGATCGCCCCCGGCGTTCATGAACCGCTCGAGGCCCGACAGGTACGCCTCGATGACCTCGTCGTGGCGCTGCAGCGAGAAGACCAGGGTCACGTTGATGTTGCGGCCCTCGGCGATCATCGCCTCGATCGCCGGAACCCCCTCGGCCGTTCCCGGGATCTTCACCATGAGGTTCGGGCGGTCCAGGCGCTCGTGCAGCTCCCGGGCCTGGGCGATCGTCCCCCCGGTGTCGTGGGCGAGTTCCGGCGACACTTCCAGCGACACGAAACCGTCGCCCCCGGCGGTCTCGGTGAAGACCGGCCGAAGGACCTCACAGGCGGCCATCACGTCGGCCGTCACCAGGTCCCAGCCGATCTCCTCGGTCGGCACGCCCGCCCGGGCCAGCTCCTCCACCCGGGAGTCGTAGTCCTCGCCCGCCGCCACCGCCTTCTCGAAGATGGTCGGATTCGAGGTGACGCCCCGGATCCCGTCCTCGGTGATCATGCGGGCCAGCTCGCCGCCCTCGATGAGCCGGCGACTGATGTTGTCGTACCAGGGGCTCTGGCCGTACTCCAGCAGGCGGGCGATGGGACTCGTCATTCTGACTTTCTCCTCAGCAGCTCACGGGCGCGGGCGGCCACATTCTCCGGGGTAAAGCCCAGCTCCGCCAGCACGACCTCGCCGGGGGCCGACGCCCCGAAGCGGTCGATGCCGACCACGTCGTCGGCGAAGCGCTCCCAGCCGAAGGTGGCGGCGGCCTCCACCGCCAGGGTCGGGACGCCCTCGGGCAGGACCGCGGCGCGCTCACCGGCGGGCCGCGCTTCGAACAGTTCCCAGCAGGGCATCGACACGACGCGGGTGGAGACGCCGGCCTCGGCCAGCAGTCCGGCGGCACCCACGCACACCGACACCTCGGACCCGGTGCCGACGAGGACCAGGTCCGGAGCACCGGGGTTCGCTTCATCGACGACCGCGTAGGCGCCTCGGGCGACGCCGGCCTCCGCCCGTTCCGGCGTCGCCTCGAGGACGGGAAGCTTCTGGCGGGACAGGATGATGGCCGTCGGCCCGTCCGAGTTGAGGTGGACCCGCCACGCCTCCGACGTCTCGTTGGCGTCGGCCGGACGGATCACCCGCAGCCCGGGAATGGCCCGCAGAGAAGCGAGATGTTCGATCGGCTGGTGCGTCGGTCCGTCCTCACCGAGGCCCACCGAGTCGTGTGACCACACGAAGGCCACGCGGGCCTGTTCCAGGGCGGCGAGGCGGACGGCCGGGCGCATGTAGTCGGAGAAGATGAGGAACGTGCCCCCGAAGGGGAGCAGCCCTCCGTGCAGGGCCTGGCCGTTCATGGTGGAGCCCATGGCGTGCTCCCGCACCCCGTAGTACATCTGCCGGCCCTTGCGGTCCTCCTCGGAGAAAACCCCGAAGCCCTTCAGCTTGGTGCCGGTGTTGCCGGTGAGGTCGGCACCGCCGCCGAAGAGACCGGGCACGAGGCCGGCGACGGCGCCCAGGGCGTCGGCGCAGGCCACCCGGGTGGCGATCGACTCGCCGGCGGGCCACGACGGCAGCTTGGCCTCCCAGCCGGGCCGGCCCTTGCCGGCCAGGCACAGGTCGAATTCCTCGGCCACCTCGGGGGTGGTCACCTTGAGCTTCTCCACCCGCTGTTGCCAGGCGGCGCGCTCGGGCGCGCCCCGCCGGCCGGCTTCCCGGTAGAGGGCGAGGACCTCGTCCGGCACGAAGAACGACTGGTCGGCCGGCAGCCCCATGATCTCCTTCGTCCGGGCCACCTCGTCGGCCCCGAGGGGGGCGCCGTGAGCCTCGGACGTGTCGGTGAACTTGGGCGACGGGTAGCCGATGTGGCTGCGCAGGATGACGAGCGAGGGCCGGTCCTCCTCGGCCGCGGCCTGGCGCAGGCCGGCCTCGAGCGCGTCGAGATCCTCGGCCACCTCGCCCAGCCGGAGGACGTGCCACCCGTAGGACTCGAACCGCTTGGCGGCGTCGTCGGTGAGCGCCAGTTCGGTCTCGCCGTCGATGGTGATGTGGTTGTCGTCGTAGACGTAGACGAGCCGCCCGAGGCCGAGGTGGCCCGCCAGCGAGCCGGCCTCGTGGCTGATGCCCTCGCAGAGGTCACCGTCGGAGCAGATGGCGAAGATGCGATGGTCGCAGACCTCGGGGCCGAACCGGGCCCGCAGATTGGCCTCGGCGATGGCCATGCCGACGCCGTTGGCGAAGCCCTGGCCGAGAGGGCCGGTGGTGACCTCGATGCCCTTGGCGTGGCCGTACTCGGGATGGCCGGCCGTGCGCGAGCCCCACTGCCGGAAGTCCTTGAGGTCGTCGAGCGTCAGGCCGTGGCCGGTGAGATGCAGCATCGAGTAGAGCAGCATCGAGGCGTGGCCGGCGGAGAGGATGAACCGGTCACGGTCCGGCCAGTCCGGGTCGGACGCGTCGTAGCGCATGACCCGGGTGTAGAGCACGTGGGCCAGCGGCGCGAGTGCCATCGGTGTGCCGGGGTGGCCGGAGTTCGCCTTCTGCACGGCGTCCATGGCCAGTGCCCGGACCACATTGACCGCTCGGGCCTCGACGTCGTTTCCCATTTCCGGCCTCTCCTGGTAGCTCCGGGGACAGGTGGGCCAGACTACCGACGACCTCCCGGCCGTCCCTCACCAAACAGGGCTGCCCGCTCGGCCGCCCGGCCCAAAAGTTGCTGCGCCTAGGAGCGGAACAGAGCGAGGCTGGCGGTGAAGCCGTGGAGGAAGTTACGGGATCCGACCGGTCCCATTTCGCCGGCGCAGAAGCACCCGGCCAAAGGCAGCGGGCCGATGAGTTGGTCGATCGTGCCGGCGTCGTGGTCGGCCTCGCCGAAGAGGCGCTGGCCCCGCCCGTTGCAGGTGAAGAGCAGGGCGGCGTCGGCTTCGGCCTCGGCCAGCAGTTCCCGGAGATCCTCGTCGGCCGAACCGGCGTCGCGGACCTGGAACTGCACCGTGCGGCCCACCTCCACCACGTCGCCCACGGCGATGGCCCCGCTGCGCTGGTCGGCACCGACGACGCCCCGCACCAGGAAATCGCCCCGGTCGAACTCGAGGCGCGCCTCGTCGACGACGCAGCCGATCTGCAACCCGCGGCGCATGAGGTCGCGCTCCGCGTCGGAGGCGTTGGCGGCCGTCTCCTGCAGGCGCTCGAGGGCGGGCTTGCCCCCCAACTCGAAGATGAAGTTCCGTTCCGCCTTGGTCACCACGTAGGGCTTGCCCACCGGACGGCAGCCCTGGGAGACGAGCGTGCGGACCTCCACGCCGCCCTGGAGCAGCGCCCCCACGGCACCGCTGGCGGTGATCTCGGCGTCGACCACGAGGCGGTTGCCGCCCGGGTGGTTGGCGGCCGAGGCGAGCCCGCCGACGACCTTGACGCCGGGGTGGGTCTCGTTCACCCGCTCCAGGAAGGCATCGGCCGGGAACGTGAACGGGTCGGCCAGCAGGAGCAGCGTGCCCTCGGGGTCGTCGGGCAAGCCCAACAGGGACGGGCCATCCGGGGTCTGCACCATTTCCAGGCGGACGGGGGTGAGCACGGTGGCCGGCAGCCGGGCCGCGAACACCGACAACGCCGGCCTGTCCTCCACCTCCCGGGGGCCGCCGATGACGGCCACCGCCGAGCAGCCCACCATGACCGTCGGGTCGAGCAGGGCCCGCACCGACGAGGCGATGTCCTCGTAGGCGCCGACGTGATGGGGCGAGGCGAAGAGGACCACGAGATCGGGCCGCTCGTCGGCGAGCTGATCGAGCGCCTGGCCGACCGCTTCCCCCACGGCCTGGGTCGGTATGGGGTGTTCCGAAAGGCCACAGGCGAAGGTGCTCACGCCGGCGAGCGTATCGGGCTGACCGGCGAGGCGCGGCGGCGGTCGCCGCCCAGTCGAACCAGGCTCAGAGGTAGTGACGCTGCGCCGTGTCGGTGTCCCACACCTCGAGGGTGCGCTGCTCGGCCCGCCACACGCCCTGGCCGGCGCACAGCGTGGCCTGGTCGTTGAAACTGCCGGATGCTTCGATGCAGCGAGCCTGGGCCGAGGCGGAATCGGAGCGGTCGACCGGGACCCCGTCGATGTCGTCGAGCGTCTGCGGGTGGTACAGCACCAGGACGTGGCCGAGTTCGTGGATCATCGTCGAGGCGAAGTCGACCTGGTCTTCACACAGGCCGGGATTCATGGCCCGAAAGCCCTGCCCGTCGCACATCTGCCACATGTCGATGCTGGAGTCGGCGCCCGCGAACCAGTCGTTCCGGGGGTTGATGCGGATCTGGGCCGCCTTCATGGTGTAGACGGCCGCCTGCCGGTCGGGGCATCGGCCGATGTTGGCCGACAGGTCCGGGTCGCCCTCCCGCTGCAGGTAGGTCTCGCCGAGCACGTCGGCGGCGTCGGTCGTGTCCGTCGGCCGGTACTGGACGACGACCTGCGGAGCCTCGTCGAGGCGCACGAGGTTGACCCGCCGGGCGGTGGTGGCGAGCACGCCGTTCCACCGTTCGACGGCTTCGTTCAAGCGGTCGGAGAACTCGGGGGCGGGGAAGGGGAAAGCCGGGTCTACGCCGACCCGCACGGGCTCGCCCCCGGGCCAGCCGCAGGCGCTGTACCCGAGCTTGTTCTCCGGCGACGAGTAGGCCCCGGCCACCACCGGCACGGCCAGCGCCACGAGGCTCACCGCGACCGCGACGGCCTGCCGCTTCATGGGCACGCGCCGGTTTCTGTCGTGTTCCTCGTCATGTCGTCCTGTGAACGGGCGACTTGGCCCCGTATGACGCCGCTCGCACCATTTACGCCGGATCGTCCCGGTTCACTTCTCGCCGCCCAGCGCGTCTTCCTCCTCGGCGACGATGACGATGTCGACGCTGGCCGGCCCGTGGACGCCGAGCGTCAGGGTCATCTCGATGTCGGCCGAACGTGACGGCCCGCTGATCCAGGCCAGTCCCGACGGCATCGGCGGGAGCAATCCGAGGGCGGTGGAGAGGTCTTCGACCACGTCGGCGGCCCGCACGAGGCAGACGTGGGCGGTGGGCACGAGGCTGACGGACCGCGGCGACCCCGGCCCGCAGGGGACGGCCACGGTGCCGGTGGCGGCCCGCACTTGCAGCGTGTTGCCATCGCGCATAAAGATCTCAGCGCGCGGCTGATCGATCACCGCCTTGCCCGGCCCGGTCGGTTC
>CAZCVW010000063.1:0-12334 GCA_964502185.1 uncultured Burkholderiales bacterium | reverse complement strand
GGCGGCCAAGGCGGCGCTGGCCGCCGACATCGACCGCCGGGAGGAAGCGGCGCTGGCCGCCCCCGAGCCCGAGTCCACGCCGGAGCGGGAGCTGGCCGGCGTGTGGGCTCCGCGATTCCTTCGGGGGACACCCCCGGGCCCCCGGGGCCGCCCCGCCCGTCCGGCTGCGCCTGCGGCACACGCCGTCGCCGCCCCGGAGCGCCGTTACCTGGATGCGATCCGCGAGGCGCTGCGGGAGGCCCTGGCCGCCGACCCCGACGTCCTCCTCATCGGCCAGGACATCGCCGAGTACGGCGGTGCCTTCAAGGTGACCGAGGGGCTGGCCGCCGAGTTCGGGAAGGACCGGGTCCGCAATACGCCGATCATGGAGTCCGGCGCGCTGGGTTGCGCCCTCGGCCTGGCCCTGGAAGGCTTCCGGCCCATCGTCGAGATGCAGTTCGGCGACTTCATCAGCTGCGGTTTCAACCAGATCACCAACAACCTGGCCACGACCCGCTACCGCTGGGGCGCCCCCGTCCCCGTGGTGATTCGGGCTCCTATCGGCGGCGGCCTGGGCGCCGGACCGTTCCACTCCCAGAACATCGAGGGGTATTTCGCCAACATCCCCGGACTGCGGATCGTCGCCCCGGCCACGCCGGCCGACGCCAAGGGCCTTCTGCTGGCCGCTCTCGACGACGGCAACCCCGTCCTGTTCCTCGAACACAAGCTGCTCTACCGGGCCGCCAAGGGCCCCGTGCCCGAAGGGTGGCACACCGTCCCCCTCGGTGAGGCCCGCATCGCCCGGCCGGCCCGGGGGCTCGGGGGTGTCCCCCGGAGTGGCGGTGATTGCACCGTCGTCACCTACGGCGCCGGCGTCGCCTGGGCCGAGGAGGCGGCGGCCACGCTGGCCGCCGAGGGCGCCGGCGATGTCGAGGTCGTCGACCTCCGCTCGCTGCGGCCCTGGGACACCGCCACCGTGCTCGAGTCGGTCGCCCGCACCGGCCGGGCGCTGGTCCTCCACGAGGCGCCGGTGACCGGCGGGTTCGGGGCCGAGGTGGCGGCCACCATCGCCGAGGCGGCCTTCGCCGACCTCGACGCCCCCGTGGCCCGCCTGGGCGCCCTCGACACGCCCGTCCCCTTCAGCCGCCGTCTGGAAGCCGTCCACTCGCCCCGCGACCGTCTCGTGCCCGCCCTGCGGAGGCTGCTGGCCTACTGAAGGGTTGGCGTTTACTCAACGTTCAGATGTAACTCCTATAACTTCTGTCTCATGAGGAAGTGCCCGTACCGGCTCGTGGCTGTGGCGGCGGCCCTCTCCGCCCTGGCCACGACCATGCCGGCCTCCGCCGGAACGACGGCCCACGAGGTCGTCGTCTCCCCCCACCCGGCCGGCCGGACCCCGCAGGTCCTCGACGGCGAGGTGAAGGCCATCGCCAAGGTCGGCGACCGGATGGTGGTGGGCGGCTCCTTCGGCCGGGTGCGGGAGGCCGACGGCGGCGTCGTTGTCGAGCGCCGCAACCTGTTCGCTTTCGACCCCCGGACCGGCGCCATCTACCGGGACTTCGCCCCCGACGTCGACGGCCGCGTCGAAGCGCTGGCCGCCGCCCCGGGCAACCAAGCGGTCTTCGCCGGCGGCCGGTTCGACACCGTCGACGGCCGGCCGCTGCCTCGCCTGGCCAAGCTCGACATCGGTGACGGCCGCCCGTCCGGCGGTTTCGCGACCCTGGTCACCGGCTCGTCGGTGGAAGACCTGGCCGTGTCCGGCGACCGGCTCTTCGTCGGCGGCGGGTTCGTCGCCGTGAACGGGCAGCCCCGTCTCAACCTGGCCGCCGTCGACACCGGCCGCGGAGATGTCGACCCCGGCGTGGATGTGCCCTTCACGGTGCCCCGGGAGGGCCGCCTGCGGGTCGAGAAGCTCGCCGTCGGCCTCGGCGGCGACCGGCTGGTCGCCATCGGCAACTTCACCCGGGTCGCCGGCCAGGAACGCCAGCAGATCGCCGTGGTCGATCTCCGGCCCGGCGGCGCCCGCCTGGCCGGTTGGCACACGGGTCGTTACGCCGATGTCTGCCAGTCCAAGTTCGACACCTACATGCGCGACGTCGACGTCGCCCCGGACGGCTCCTGGTTCGTGGTCGTCACCACCGGCGCCCGCTCCCGGCCCACCCTGTGCGACACGGCCGCGCGCTTCGAACTCGACGCCGACGGCCGCAACCTGGAGCCCACCTGGGTGGACTCCAGCGGCGGCGACAGCTTCACCGGCGTGGCCGTCACCGGCGAGGCGGTCTACGTCGGTGGCCACATGCGCTGGATGAACAATCCCTACAACCGGGACACGGGCAAGGACGCCCGGCCCGGCCCCGGCGCCGTCCCCCGCTCTGGCATCGCCGCCCTCGACCCGGAGAACGGGCTGCCGTTGTCCTGGGACCCGGGTCGGGACCCCCGCGGCCAGGGCGCCTTCGCCCTCGTGCCCACCGGTGACGGGCTGTGGGTCGGCAGCGACACCGACCGCATCGACGGCGAGTTCCGGCCCCGCCTGGCCCTCCTGCCCGTCGACGGCGGCCGGCCCGTCCCCCGTCCCCAACCGGCCGCGCTGCCCGGTGACCTGTACTCGGTGGGGGAGCGCCTCGTCCGCCGCCGCTTCGACGGCCGGACGCTCGGACCGCCGTCCAACCCGGTCGCCGACCTCGACTGGTCTCGCGTCCGGGGCGCCTTTGCCCTCGGGGGAGTCCTCTACACCGGCTGGGAGGACGGCCACCTCGACGCCCGACCCTTCGGCGCCCGACTCTTCGACGCTAGCCAGCCCGGCGAGGTCCGTGACATCCCCCTGCGCGGCCTGTCCCCTGGCCGCTTCCCCGTCCCCCGCCTGACCGGCATGTTCTACGACGCCGGCCGGCTCTATTACACGGTCTCCGGCGACCGTCGCCTGTACGGGCGCTGGTTCTCGCCCGAAAGCGGTGTGGTCGGCAGCGACGTCTTCGTGGCCGGCGGCCGCGGCGACGGCCTCGACTGGTCCGGCGCCCGGGGCCTGACGCTGGCCGGCGGTCGGATCTTCCACGTCACCGCCGACGGCCACCTCCGGGCCACCGAGTTCCGCCGCGGCCGCCCCGTCCCCGGTACCACGAGCACCGTCGCCGGCGGCGTCCCTCCCGGCCGCGGCTTGTTCATCCTCGGGTCCTGAGCGCTTGCCGAACCTCGGCGACGACGGCCTGCGGCTGTTCCTGGAGCCGCCGCCACGTGAACCGCAGCACGAGCCAACCGTCGAGCTTCAGGTCGTTCTCCCGGACGCGGTCCTCCTCGAAGGCCCGCTCCGTCAGGTGCGCCCGCCGCCCGTCGCACTCCAGGGCGAGCTTTCTCGGTGGCGGGTAGGTGATGTCCACCATTCGGGGCGGATGGAACCCGTCCAGCCCCCAGAGGGCTGCGGCGGTTCTGTGAGAAGCGACCGCCCCAGGGCCAGGACCCTCGGCCTGGGTCGACTCCACTGGTCACGTTCGACCAGGCCGTCGACCTCGTCCTGGGTGAACCCCACCGCTAAGGCGTCGGCCAGCGTGCCCCCCAGGCCGAGTTGGCCTGCCGCCAGTCCCAAGATCTTCGCGAATCGTGCCTCCACAGACCCTCCCCGCAACTGGTGCGCGAATTCCGTCCTGGGGACGGAGAACGCGCACCGGAATGAGACGGGGGAAGGGTGGGGGAGGTCAGGCCAGGTTAGCGAGGGCCGCGGTCAGGATCGAGAGGGCGTGCTCAAATTCGTCGTCGGTGACGGTGAGCGGGGGGATCAGGCGCAGGATGTTCTCGCCGGGGCCGCAGGCGAGGATGATGAGGGCGTCGGCCAGGCAACGCAGGCGGACGGCTTCGGCCGCCTCCTTGGTGGCCAGTTCCACGCCGATCATGAGGCCGAGGCCGCGGACGTCGACGGGGCCGGGGACGGCGGAGAGGGCGGCGACGGCCCGCTCGCCGAGCACGTAGGCCCGGTCGTAGCAGCCTTCCGACTCCAGCACGTCGAGGGTGGCCAGGGCGGCGGCGCAGGCGACGGGGTTGCCGCCGAAGGTGGAGCCGTGGGCGCCGGTGGGCCAGCGGTCCATCAGGGCCCGGCCAGCGATGATACCGCCCAGCGGCAGGCCGGAGGCGACGCCCTTGGCGAACAGAACGACGTCGGGCGTGACGCCGAACCGTTCGGCGGCGAAGGGGCGGCCGGTGCGACCCATGCCGGACTGGACCTCGTCGAAGATGAGCAGGATGCCATGGCGGTCGCAGCGCTCCCGGAGGCCTTCGAGCCACGACACGGGCGGCACCACGTAGCCGCCCTCGCCGAGGACGGGCTCGACGATCATGGCACCGATGCTGGCCGTGACGGCCCGCAGCTCGAGCAACTCGTCGAGCGCCTCCAGGTCGCCGCCGTAGGGGGCGATGTACACGGACGGCAGCAGCGGCTCGTAGCCCTCCCGGTACTTGCCCTTGGCTGTGGTCAGGCTGGTGGCGGCCAGGGTGCGGCCGTGGAAGGCCCGGCGGAAGGCGATGACGCCGGGGCGGCCGGTGACCTTTCGGGCCAGCTTGAGCGAACCGTCGACCGCCTCCGCGCCCGAATTGCAGAAGAACACCTGGGGCTGGTCGAGGAACGGGCAGAGGGCGCCGATCCGCTCGGCCAGTTCGATCGACCGGGGATGGTGGGCCACCACCGAGGTGTGGATGAGCGTGGCCGCCTGCTCGGCGATGGCGGCCACCACCTTCGGGTGGCAGTGCCCGGTGTTGTTGACGGCGATGCCGGAGCCGAAGTCGAGGTACCGCCGTCCGTCGGCGTCCCAGAGCCAGGAGCCTTCGCCCCGGACAGCGACGATGTCCGTGATGCGGGGCAGGACGCCGGCCAGGGCGGCCTCGTCCCGGGTCAGCCACTCGGCCGACGTGGGCTGCGGTTCGGGGACAGGCAGCGGGTGAACAGTCATCACGCCTCAACTCCCGGGGTGTCGATCTGGGCCCGCTGCAGGCGGCCGGAGTAGTCCACGTACACGGTCTTCAGCTGGCTGAACTGCTCGATGCCCCGGGCGCCGGCCTCCCGGAACCCGTTGCCGGTGTGCTTGGTCCCGCCGAAGGGCAGCGGGATCTCGGCGCCGATAGTGGGGGCGTTGACGTAGACGATCCCGGCGTCGATCTGATCCACGGCGTACAGCGCCGTGTTGATGTCCCGCGTGTAGATGCACGACGACAGGCCGTACTCGACGCTGTTCACCACGGCGAGGGCCTCGTCGAGGTCGGCCACCTCCATAACGGCCAGGACAGGCCCGAAGACCTCTTCCCGGGCGACGCGGTGCGACGGGTCGACGCCGGTCAGCACGGTCGGTTCGTAGAAGGCGCCGCCGGGGCAGCCGTCGATGTCGCTCCGGATCCGCCCGCCGGAAGCGACGGACGCGCCCTGGGACAGCGCCGCTTCCACCATCGAGTGGATCCGCTCGGCGGCGGCGGAGTTGATCACCGGGCCGACGTCGGTGCCCTCGGCCAGCGGGTCGCCGAGGCGCAGTTCCCCGGCCCGCTGGGCGATCCGGCCCACCAACTCGTCGGCGACCGCCGGGTGGACGATCAGGCGGGACGTCGACGTGCAGCGCTGCCCGGAGGTGCCGTAGGCCCCGAAGATGGCGCCGTCGACGACCAGGTCGAGGTCGGCGTCGGGACGCACGACCATGGCGTTCTTTCCGCCGAGCTCCAGGGACACGAGCCGGGGGCCGGTCTCCATGGCCGCCGCCGCCACCTTCCGGCCGGTGGGCACCGACCCCGTGAAGCTCACGGCGCCTACGCCAGGATGCACGGCGATGGCCGCGCCCGGCTCGGCGAAACCATGGACCAGCTGGATGAGCCCATCGGGTACACCGGCCTCCAGGCAGGCGTCGACGAAGGCCTCGGCGCAGGCGGGGGAGTGCTCGGACGGCTTGAGCACGATCCCGTTGCCGGCCAGCAGGGCGGGGAAGCATTTCCACGACGGGATGGCCACCGGGAAGTTCCACGGGGTGATCATCCCGATCACGCCGACGGGGGCCCGGGTCGTCCAGCACAGCTTGGAGCCGAGTTCGGAGGGGACGGTCTCGCCCCAGGCGGAGCGGCCCTGGCCGGCCACGAAGGAGGCCATGTCGACGGCTTCCTGCACGTCCCCGCCCGCCTCCAGCAACACCTTGCCGCACTCCCGGCTGACGAGTTCGGCCAGCTTGGCCTTGCCGGCCCGCAGCCCGTCGCCGGCCCGGGCGATGACCTCGGCCCGGGCGGGGATGGGCACCCGGGCCCAGCGCCGCTGCGCCTCGGCCGCCGCCTGCACGGCCCGGTCCACGTCGGCCGCCCCCATGACGGGGTACGCGCCGATGACCTCCGACGGGCGGGCGGGGTTGACGGACTGAAAGGTATCCACCGGCACGGACCTCCTCTGGAAGATCTATTTCAAGGATACGGGATTGGTAACGTCTATTTCATGAGTGTTCCTGTCTTTCCTCAGAACGTCGCTGTCTTTTCTCAGAACGTCGCAGGGCAAATCGATCAGCGCCTCGCCGATCTCACGCCCGCCGAGCGCCGGGTGGCCGCCGTCGTGGCCGACGACCCCGAGGCGATCGCCTTCGGCACGGTCGCCGAAGTGGCGGCCAAAGCGGGCACGAGCGGAGCCACCGTGGTCCGGCTGGCGGCGAAGCTCGGCTACGAGGGGTTCGTCGACCTGCAGGCCGCGGTCCAGGCCGAGATGGCCGGCCGGCTCCGCCCCGCCGCCGCCCGCATCCGGGAAGCTCCGCCCGACGACGTGCTCGGCCGGACGCTGGCGGTGGAACTCGACAACCTGATGGCGACTCTCGGTGTCGCCGAGCGGCCCGCCTTCGAGAGGGCCGTGCGGCTGCTGGCCGGATCAGGGAAGGGAACAGGCCGCCCCGCCGGCCGGATAGGGCAGAGCCGCGTGCTCATCCTCTCCGGTGACGCCTCCCACGGCGTCGCCGTCCTCCTGGCCACGGAACTCGGGCTGCTCCGCTCCGGGGTCGAGCAGCTGACCGGCAGCGAAGTGCGGGTGGCCCGCGCTCTGGCCCAGGTTGGCCGGGCGGACGTGCTGGTGGTACTCGACCTGCCCCGCTACGACCGCTGGGTGCTGTCGGCCGCCGAGCGGGCCGCGGCCGCCGGGGCCCGCCTGGTGGCCGTCACCGACTCGGCCCTGTCACCGCTGGCCGCCTCGGCCGAGGTCCGCTTCACCGTGGGCGCGGCCGGCGCCGGTCCCTTCGACAGTCACGTCGGCATGCTGGCCCTGGCCAACGCCCTGGTGACCGGCGTGGCCGCCCGCCTGCAGCGCAGCGCCACCGAGCGGCTCGACCGCGTCGAGGCCGCCTGGCGCGAGACCGGCGCCCTCGTCCCCGGGGGCCCGGGGGTGTCCCCCTGAGGCTATTTCATGTCGCGAGCGGTGGCGGAACGGCCTGACATGTGTCACCCTGGGTGAGATTCGTCCGTTTCGTCCGGTTGACGTCATGACGGGCGACTTGGACCGTTACGTACACGAACAGCCCGAACGCACCCTTCCTCCACTGCTTGGGGACGCGTCACTGACGAGGAGGGCGAAGTAGATGCTGCGCAAAGTCATGGCCGCCACCGGCTGCCTGGTCCTCCACGCCGGCGTGGCCGGCGTGGCGGCCTGGGCGGCCCCCGCGCCGTCCCCTGGGCTGTCCGCGATGGAGGGCACCTGTGGCGAGGTGCTCCAGGGCACGCCGAGCGGCGGCGCCCGGAAGGAAACCCTCCCGCCCGGCGGCAGCTGGGTGGCGCCCGGCGATTCCATCCGGGTGACGATCACCTGGCCGGCCGAGGGCTTCGCCGACGACGCGCTCCACAAGGTGCTCGACTGCGTCACCGTCAACGGGCAGCAGGCCCCGGAGCTCTCCCGGGAGGAGCGCAAGCCCGGCAACGACGGCCTGTTCGAGCACGGTTTCGCCATCCCGACCGACCTGAAGGTGGGCACGGAGGTCTGCGACCGGGGCATGGTGTCCGGCCGGTCGGCCGACGGCCCCTTCCGCCGGGAGAAGACCAACGACGTCTGCCTCACCGTGGCCGGGCCCGACGGGACCCGGGGCCCCGACGCCGCCGAGGACTCGGAGCTTCCGCCGCCGCCGCTCAAGCAGCCCGGCGTCGTGCTCGGGGAAGCGCCGCATCCGGCCCCGGCCGTGTCGCCCGATCCGCCGCTCCCGCCGGCCGCCCCCGAGTTCCCGCCCACCCTGGCCCGCACGGGTTCGACCACCCGGTTCCTGGCCGCCTACGCCGGCCTGTCCCTGGCGGTGGGCGGCATCTCGGTGATGTTCGGTGGCGTCCGCCGGCGCCGCCCGGAGAAGCAGCAGCCCGGAGAAGGAGTAGGAGACGACGAGTGCCCAACATTGACGGAGCCGAAGCCATGATCCGCCTGCCGCTGCGGCGCACCCCACCGTTGGTGGCGGCGGAGGCGGAGATGCTGGCCGCCTGGCTCGAGTGGCACCGGGCCACGCTCATCCACAAGTGCCACGGGCTGGACGCCGCCGAACTGGCCACCCGCACGGTGGAGCCGTCCGGGCTCACGCTGCACGGCCTGCTCCGCCACATGACCGACGTGGAGCAGTGGTGGTTCCAGATCGTCTTCGCCGGCCGGACCAACGTCGCCGGCTACGGCACCGGCGACGACCTCGACGCGACCTTCATCGACCTCTCCGACACCGAGATCGCCGTCAGCCTCGAGGCGTTCGAGTCGGCCTGCGCCGAGAGTCGCCGCATCGCCGCGGGCGCCTCCCTCGACGACCTCGCCGCCCACCCGCGGGTGCGGGCCAGCCTGCGCTGGGTGATGATCCACATGATCGAGGAGTACGCCCGCCACAACGGGGCCGCCTCGCTCACTGAGTGTGGATGAAGATGTCCGAACCCTTGTTGGTGTCGCCGGGCACCAGCGTGGTCGCTTCTGAGTCGAAGGCGACCAACTCGCCGCCCCCGTTGATGTTGGGGCTGTAACAGTCGGCGTCGCTCTCGTTGCCGTCCGAGGCCACGCTCACCCGGGTGATCGTGCCCTCCTCGCGGTCGACCAGGAACACGTCCCGGAAGCCGTTGTCGTCCCTCGGGACCAGGTTCGCCGCCATCGACCAGAAGGCGACGTAGCGGCCGTCGGGGCTGATGGACGGGTCGGAGCTGTCGTCGTCACCCGCCTCGCCGGAAGCCGACTGGCTGACCTTCTCCGTCGTCCCCTCGACCATGTCCCGCACGAAGATGTCGGAGGCGGCGTTGTTGTCGTCGGGGACGAGGCCCGTCGCGTTGGACCAGAAGGCGACGTAGCGCCCGTCGGCGCTGATCGACGGCGAGAAGCTGCCGGCCGTCCGTTCGGTGGCCACCGCCCCGACGCTGACCAGGGCCGTCGTGTTGGTGGACCGGTCGTGGACGTAGACGTCGCGGGCCCCGTTGGCGTCGTCGGGCGACAGCTTGGCCGCCGAGTGGAAGGCGACGAAGCGGCCGTCGGCGCTGATGGACGGGCGGACGCTCTCGCCCGACCCCTGGGCGCCGCCGGGGCCGACGCTCACCCGGGTGGTCGTCCCGGACGTGATGTCCCGCACGAAGATGTCGCGAACTTTGTTGGTGTCGGTCGGTCGGCCGAGGATGTCGCCGGGGAGCAGGTCCCGGGCCGTCGACTCGAAGGCCACCGCGTTGCCGTCGCCGCTGATCACCGGGCGCACACTGGTGCCGTCGGCCTCGGAGCCGCTGGAGTCGACGCTGACCCGGACGGTCGTGCCGTCGCGGCGGTCGAACACGAAGGCGTCGGGGAGCTCGTTGTCGTCGTGGGGGACCAGGTTGGCGGCCTCCGACCAGAAGGCGATGTGGCGGGCGTCGTGGGACAGCGTGGGCCGCTGGCTCTCGCCGTTGGCCTCTTCGCCGTCGATGCCCTTGGTGATCCGGCTGGTCACTCCGGTGGCGCGGTCGAACAGGAAGATGTCGCGCACGCCGTTGGTGTCGCCGGGCACGAGCGTGGCCGAGTCCGAGTCGAAGGCCACGAAGCGGCCGTCGGCGCTGGTCCAGGGCCGGAAGCTGAAGCTCGTGTGCGGCTTGCTGGCGGCGGAGATGGGCGTGGTGATGCCGTCGGTGCCGGCCTGGGCCGCGGGGACTCCAGGGCTGAGCAGGGACAGCAATGTGGGGAGGACGACGAGGGCACCAGCGCGCGAACCCCCGGACCGTGAAGGCCCGGGGGTTCGGGTGAGCGTCCTAATCGTTCCCCGTACGGGTCGCTTTGAGTGGCTCAGCAGTGCCTCCCTAGAGCGGCCCCGGGTCACCACTGGGGTGGTTGGACCCAGTGTCACGGACGGGGCGTTTGTTAGGTGGTGAGGATATCCGAAATGACGTCGTCAACGGAAACACAGACGGGGCCGACCAGCACCTCGTCCTGCGCCACGCAGTCGTCGTCGTCCGAGTCGGAGTCGTGGTCGTGGCCGCCACGGTCCGCGGGCACCATGTCCGGACTGCTCAGGTTGTCCCCGGCAGTCGTGAGCACGATTTCATCGCTAGCCACTTGGGCGCGGTCAGCGGCAGACGCCGTGATCACGACGGCCCCAAGGAGCCCAAAAATCACTAGAACAACAGCTGCAACTTTGGCCCTCATAGGTGGACGTTCCTTTCATTTGGGCTTCTTTGGTTAACAACCTTGATCAGTAATTAACTAATGTATGCAGTAGACAATTGGAATAAATCCACCAATTCAGAAAACTAAATCAACACTGGGTACGCGAGCAAGCGAAGTTTGGTGACGGGGCGTGAAAACATTGCCGCCCGAAGCGTTAGTAGACGACGACAGAACGGGCGACCTCGCCGGTTCCCATGGCCGCGAAGGGCGTCGTTGATGCCCTCGAGACCGATCTCCCGCGAGATCAGTTGCTCCAGTTGCAGCTGCCCCTCCCGCCACAGCTGCACCATCCGGGGCACGTCGATGGTGGGGCCGAGGCGGCCCGGCCGGGCCCCGGGATTCCGGCGCGTACCATCCGCCGATGAGCACTGGCCATCAACTCCCACCCGAACTGGGCGCCGACGACGGCGACGACCACCGCGATCGCCCGGCGGCCCCGCCCGCCCCCGAACCCTCCCACGCCGAGCGGGCCCGCACGCTGGTCGCCCAGCAGAACCGGGGGGTGCTGTCGACGGTCTGCCTCGATCCCCCCGGCTACCCCTTCGGGTCGGTCGCCACCTACGCCCTCGACGATCGGGGCCGGCCGCTCATCTTCGTGTCGACCATGGCCGAGCACACCCGCAACGCCGCCGCCGACCCGAGGGCGAGCCTGATCGTGACGGAGCCGGTAGCCGACGGCTCCGACCCCCTCGCCGCCGGTCGGGTCACCCTCGTCGGGGATCTCGTCGAGGTGGGCGCCGAGGAGCGCCCCGCCGTGCGGGACCGCTACCTGGCCGAGAACCCGGCCTCCGCCTATTACATCGACTTCGGCGACTTCTCCTTCTGGCGTCTCGAGGTCCGCAGCGTCCGCTACGTGGGCGGCTACGGGCGGATGAGCTGGGTGGAGGCCGATGGGTACGCCACGGCCGAGTCCGACCCGCTGGCGCCCGTGGCGGTGGGTGTGCTCGAGCACATGAACGCCGACCACGCCGAGGCGCTCGTGCTCATGGCCCGGGCCTTCGCCGGGCAGGACGGGGCCACCGAGGCGGTGATGACCGCCGTCGACCGCTACGGGTTCGACGTGGTCGCCTCGGGCCCCGGCGGACGGGCCGCCGTCCGGATCGGGTGGGGCACGGTCGTGGACGACCCCGACGACGTGCGCCCGGAGATGGTGCGCCTGGTGCGGGAAGCCCGCGAAAAGGCCGGAGCGTCGTAGGACGCTCCGGCCGGTCGCGTTCCGAAAGGGGCTAGACGGTCTCCCGCTCCCGGGTGACGACGCGCTCCCCATCCCGGCGCCCGTAGGGCGAGAAGCTGCTCCAGAAGAGCAGCGAGAAGAGCAGGCCGATCCCGCCGACCACCATCAGGATCACGCCGACGGTGTCGAGATTGACCCCTTCAGTGGTCACGTCGACCGCGAAGGCCAGGATTGCCCCTGCCGCCAGAAGGAAGATGCTTACGCCGATACCCACGGTGTCCACCTCCTCGTTGAGGCCGGAGAACCTCTCCGCCCCGGAACTTCACTGAGGGCGGTGTACCCGCCACACCGAGAATAAAAACCCGGCGGGAGGGGAAACGCGGGTGTGCCCGCTTTGCCCGAATCGAGTCAGCTTTGCCCGAATCGAGTCAGTCGAGCGACAGCTGCTCGTACTGAGTGGGCCGCAGCTCGACGCGGCAGCCGGCGTCCCAGCCCTCCGGGTCGGAGACCCGGAGCAGTTCCTGGCGGCGGGACTCGGCCAGCCGTCGGCGGCGTTCGCGCCGGAGCCG
>CAZCVW010000062.1:0-12473 GCA_964502185.1 uncultured Burkholderiales bacterium | reverse complement strand
GGGCGGGGGTCGGCGGCGGCGGCGGGCAGGTCCCGGCGATCCCGGCCAGGTGCACGCCGACGCCTTCCAACCGGCCGAGGGAGCCGCGAGGTTTGGTGAGCCGGTCCTGGAGGGCCCGGGCGTCCGCCATCGCCACCCGGTCGAGCGGCCGGACGGCCGCGGCGGCCTCCTCGAAGGGCCTCATCGACGCCTCATGGCGCCCACTTACGCAGCTCGCGCCGGGCGATCGCCATCCGGTGCACCTCGTCGGGCCCGTCGGCGAAGCGCAGCGCCCGGATCCAGGCGTGCGTCCGGGCCAGGACGGTGTCCTGGGAGACACCCATGGCGCCATGGGCCTGGATGGCGTTGTCGATCACCCGGAGGGCCATGAGCGGTACCGCCACCTTGATCCCGGAGATCTCGGTGCGGGCCGCCTTGTTGCCCTCGGTGTCCATGAGCCAGGCGGTGTAGAAGGTGTAGAGCCGGGCCTGGTCGATCTCGATACGGGCGTCGGCCACCCAGGTCTGGACGACCCCCTGATCGGCGAGGGGCTTTCCGAAGGGCGCCCGGGCGTGGGCCCGCCGGCACAGCAGTTCCAGCGCCCGCTCGGCCGCGCCGATGATGCGCATGCAGTGGTGGATGCGCCCGGGACCGAGACGGGCCTGGGCGATGGCGAATCCGCCGCCCTCTTCGCCGAGCAGGTTCTCCACCGGCACCCGCACGTCCTCGAAGGTCATCTCCACGTGGCCTTCGGGATCGTCGTAGCCGAAGACCTTCATGTTGCGCAGCACGGTGATCCCCGGGGTGTCGAGGGGAACGAGCACCATCGACTGCTGAAGGTGGGCGGGGGCGCCCGGGTCGGTCTTGCCCATCACGATGAGGACGGAGCAGTTCGGGTGCATGGCCCCGGAGATGAACCACTTCCGGCCGTTGACGACGTAGTCGCCGCCGTCACGCCGGATGGAGCACTCGATGTTGGTGGCGTCCGACGAGGCCACCGCCGGTTCCGTCATGGCGAAGGCGGACCGGATCTCCCCCGCCAAAAGCGGCGCCAGCCACCGGCCCTGCTGCTCCGGCGGGCCGAACATGGTGAGGATCTCCATGTTGCCGGTGTCCGGGGCGTTGCAGTTGCAGGCCTCCGGAGCGATGGGAGACCGGCCCATGATCTCGGCCAAGGGGGCGTACTCGGCGTTGGAGAGGCCCTCGGTCCATTCCGTCTTGTGGGGCAGGAACAGGTTCCACAGGCCCCGCTTCCTGGCCTCCGCCTTCAACTCCTCCATCACCTCGGGGTGATGGTGAGAGTTTCCGGAGGCTTCGATCTGGGCCTCGTAGACGGCCTCCGCCGGGTAGACGTGCTCGCCCATGAAGGCCAGCAGCCGCTCGCGGAGGTCCCGGGCGCGTGGAGAGAACGAGAAGTCCATGCCCTCTTCTTAGCGCTGTTCTTACGCTGGAGGTCTTACTCTGGGCGCCCCGCAGGCACAGGCGGCGGCCCTTCCACGAAATGGCGGCGGCCGGCGTACATCACCGCTTACTCTCGTCCACCGGCTGTTCGCGGGCCAGGGCGCCCAGATCCTCGATCAGGGGCTCCACCTGCACCGAGTCCCGCAGGGGCAGCTCCCGCAGGAAGATCGAGATGCAAAGCGCAATGGCGGAGAGCGGGACGGCCACGATGAACACGGGCCGGATCGCCAGGGCGAAGGCGTCGACCACCGATTGCTGGACCTCGGCGGGCAGAGCCCGGATCTGTTCCGGCGCTCCCCGCAACGCGTCGGCGTCGACCGAGGCGGTCACCGCTCCGAGGCGGGAGAGGTGGCGATCCAGGCCACTGGCGAACACGGTCCCGAGGACGGCCACCCCGAGGGCGCTGCCCATGGAACGGAAGAAGGCGGTGGCCGAGGTGGCCGCGCCCATGTCACCGGGCGGCGCCGCGTTCTGGACGGCCAGCACCAGCACCGGGAACACCATGCCGGCCCCGATCCCGACGACGGCCATGCCGAGGCCGACGGCGAGGCGGCTGCTGTCGCCGTCGAGTCGGGTGAGGGCGAGGTTGCCCGCGGTCATGAGCGCCGTGCCCAGCACCACGAAGCCCTTGTACCGGCCCCAGCGGGAGATGAGCCGGCCGATGATGCTCGACGTGATCACGATCCCGAACATCAGCGGCGTGACCAGCAGGCCCGAGCGGGTGGCATCGGCGCCCGTCACCACCTGGAGGAACAGCGGCATGAAGACCACCGCCGCGAAGATCGCCGCCGCCACGAAGAAGTTGGCTGCGCTGGCCGTCACGAAGACGCGGTTGCGGAACAGCCGTAGCGGCAGGATGGGCTCGGCCGCCCGGCGTTCCTGGGCTACGAACAGCCCGGCCAGCGCCAGGCCCCCGACGCCGAGAGCGACGATCTCGGGGGAACGCCACGCGTAGCGCTGGCCGCCCCAGGTGGTCATCAGCAACAGGGCGACGACGGCCGACACCATGAGCAGGGCACCCAGGTAGTCGACGGAGTGGCTGCGCCGGACGAAAGGCAGCCGGAGGTTCCGGGTGGTGACGGCGAGGGCGACCAACCCGATGGGCAGGTTGAGGAATAAGGCCCAGCGCCAGTTGAGATGGTCGACGAAGAAGCCGCCGGCCAGCGGCCCCGCCACGCTGGAGGCGGCGAAGACGCTGGCGACGTATCCCTGGTAGCGGCCCCGCTCCCGGGGCGAGACGATGTCGGCGATGATCGTGGTGGCCAGCGTGATGAGCCCGCCGGCCCCAAGTCCCTGAACGGCCCGGAACAGGACCAGTTGCATGGTGGTCTGGGCCAATCCGGCCAGGACCGACCCGGCGATGAAGACGACGATCGCCACCTGGTAGAGCGCACGCCGCCCGTAGAGGTCGGACAGCTTGCCGTACAACGGGGTGGAGGCCGTCGACGTCAGCAGATAGGCGGTGACCACCCACGAGAGCGAGCCGAGGTCGCCGAGTTCGCCGGCGATTGTCGGGAGGGCGGTGGCCACGATCGTCTGGTCGAGGGCGGCCAGGAACATCCCGGCCATCAGCCCCGAGAAGATCACGAGGATCTGGCGGTGGGTGAGGTTGGCGGCCGGTGGGTGAGCCTGAGTCTGAGAGCTCAACGCAGAGCCAGGAGGTCGATGGTGAGCCGGCCGAGCAGCAGCGCCAGCTGCGTCCGGTCCTCCTCCGGCCAGGACTCGAGCACCTCGGCCAGCGCTCCCCGCCACGCTTCCCGGATCTGGCGCAGCGCCCCCCGCCCTTCGTCCGTGAGCTCCAGCATGGCGACGCGGGCGTCGGCCGGATCGGGCGTGCGCCGCACCATGCCCGTGCGTTCCAACTGCGCGACCTGCCGGCTGACGGTGGGCACGGCCACGCCCAGCAGGTTGGCGAGGTGGGACAGGCGCAGCGGCCCTCCGGACGCCAGCCGGGCCAGCAGCGGATAGGCGGCCCGGTCCAGGGTGACCCCGGCCCGGGCGGCCACGAGGTCGTGGAGCCGGCGCAGGTTGGCCTGGCGAAGGATGGCGGTGAGGGCCTCCTCCACGGCTACGAGCGAAGCGTCCCCGACGGCGAGCATGCCGAAGGATACCAACTACTTGCATCGGCTAACTAGTTGCGGCTAGTGAGCTGGCAAGGCGGCCCTCAACGCAGGAACGGGTCGAGCCGCTCGAGGAACAGGGCCCGACGAGCAAGACTGTGTGCGTTTACCGGGCTCTGACCCCGGTAAGCGCACACGCTTGCCGGGATCAGCTTCGGATCGAGCCTTCGTCGCGCTTGAGCCGCTCGGCGCAGCTGCCGAACCGCTCCGAAATGCCTTCTTCGCATTGGCCTTTGAGCCGGCAGCACCGGGGCTGTCAGACCGCAGCCGCGGCCCGGGTGAACACGTTCTCGGCCGACTCGCTCAGCTGCTCGAGCAGGAACCGGGCCTGCACCTTCTCCGACGCGGTGCGGGGGAGGTCGTCCACCACTTGGAGGAAGTCGGGCACGTGCGAGCGCTCGAGCCGGGCCGCGCACCGTTGGAAAAGGGGCTCGGCGTCGAAGGTGTCCGGGTCGCGGACGACCACGGCGGCCACGATGTCCGTCTCCCCGGGCGCGCCAGCCCGGGACGGCACGCCGTAGATGTGGACGTCGAGAACCTCCGGGTCCTCGGCCAGCACCCGGCGGATGAACCCTTCGGAGATGAACTCCCCGGCCTTGCGCAGGCCGCCCTCTTCGGAACGGTGGGCGAAGTAGAACCAGCCGTCTTCGTCCCGGTAGGCCATGTCCCCGGTGTGCAGCCAGCCGCCCCGCACCTTCTTGGCGCTCGCTTCGGGGTTCCTGTAGTACGTGAGCCTGGCCTCGGTCCCGACCGGGCGGACGACGAGCTGGCCCACCTGCCGGGGCGGCAGCGGCTCGCCGTCATCGCCGATCACCTGCATGTCCATGACCGGCGGCGGCTTGCCGAACGATCCGACCGGGCCGACACCCACCGGATTGAAGGCGAGCCCGCCCTCCATCGTCCCGTACCACTCCAGGATCTTGACGCCGAAGCGCTCTTCGAAGGCCCGCCAGATCTCGCGGGGCATCCCGGCACTGATGACGAGACGCACGCGATGCGCCCGGTCCTTGGCGGACGTGGGCTCGGAGTAGACGGCGGTGGCGATCCCACCGAGGTTGGACCAGGTGGTGCAGCCGTGCTCGATGCAGACGTCCCACAGCCGGGTCTTGGTGAACCAGCGGGAGAACACGGTGTGGTCGACCACGCCCCAGATGGCCGGCATCATCGTGGCCACCAGGGCGTTCCCGTGGGTGAGCGACAGCCCCGAGTAGGGGACGTCGTCGGGCCGGTAACCGAAGAGCTGGGGCACGGCCCGGTAGCCGATCATGCGGTCGTGGCCGAACTCGATGGCCTTCGGGTCACCGGTCGTCCCCGACGTGTAGGCCAGCAGCCACGGTGACGTCACGTCGGTGACGTGCTCGCCCGCGTCCGGCTGCTCGGGCCCGTCGAGCGCCTCGTTGAGGACCACCCACTCATCCGACGGATCGAGGCCCATGGCCCGCCCCTCGGCGGTGGACACCACCCAGGTGCGGATTCCCGACGCCCGGATGACGGCGGCCACTTCCGGGTCGGCCACCACGTAGTCGGCGGTGATCAGCCCGGAACACTCCGCGAAGCGCAGGAAGTAGTCGAGCTTGTCGCCCCGGGCCCGCGGGTCGACGGGCACGGTGGGGAGGCCCAGCCTGGCGTTGGCCACCAGGCCGTAGACGAACTCCGGATGGTTGCGCATCATGATCGCCACCCGGTCGCCCAGCACCAGCCCCGAGCGGGCCAGCTCGGCCGCCACCTGGTTGCCGGCGATGGCCAACCGGCTCGCCGTCACCGGCTCGGCGGGCAGCTTCCCGTTCTCGAAGACGAGGACCAGGCGGTCGGGGTCACGAGCAGCTTCGGCGCCCACGACTCGCGAGAGCACGGCCTTGTCGAGGTTGGGATCCATGGGTACTCCGATCGATCGGCGGCCCGCCCCCACAGCGGGCCCCGGGGTGACGAACGACGCCGGTTACGAACGAACGCCGATTACGAACGAACGCCGGTCCCGGTCTTCACCCGCGGGTTGGACTGGTCGGGCAGCAGGGCCGCCTCGAGCAGCTGCGTCAGGTAGTCGACCCGATCCCGCAGCTCCTCGTTGGTCGCCTCCACCTGGCCGAGGCGGTCGAGGATGGTCTTGTCATCCTGCGAGCGCAGGACGACCATCCCGAGGCCGGTCAGGATCAGCGCGCCGACGCCGCCCGAGAGCACGTAGGGCATCTGGATCGCCACCGCCGTCTCGTCCCGGATGTTGGCGTAGCCGATCACCAGGACGACGAGGGCCACGGCACACAGGACCAGCCCGATCAGCTGACGGGTGTGGTCTCGCATCAGTCGTTCCATCGGTGGTTCCCCCTGCTTTCTGGCTAAAAGGCCCGCGCCAGGCGCGAGCCGACGTAGAGGATGATGAAACCCGCCCCGAGGGCCAGGTACAGATCACGGACCCAGGCCGCCTCTTTGGGTCCCAGCGCCGCCGCGGCCACGGAGTTGGTCTGGGTCAGGACCGGGGCGGCGGCCGACAGGCCGGTGCCGGTCGTCACGGGAAGGTCCGGTGGGGTGACCGCCGTGGTCGAGCTGTAGTCGAGGCCGCCTCCGGCGGGGGCGACGTAGCCGCCGCCCGAGGACCCCGGCAGCCCGGACGTCGACGACGAGCCGAAGCTGTCGGTCGTCAGCAGGGCGTCGGACGTGAGCGGCGGGACGGGTTCAGTGGCCGGGGCGCTGTCGGGGGCGGGGGAGGCCGCCGACGTCGGGAGCGAAGCGGGGGGCTCCTCAACCGGCAGCGGATCCTCGGGCAGGCCTCCGAGCCCGGAGTCCTTCGGGCAGTTCGGGGCGCAACGCCGGCTGGTCACGCTCGCCTCCGCCCCCCCGAGGGCGAACCCTCCGCCGGAGAAGCCCTGCGGGTTGGCGGCCCCGAACGCTTGGTCCTGCTTCACGAACTCGAGGGTTCCGGCGTCGGCCACCACGGACGAGCCGTCCTCGCCCGCCTTCGCCACCGACGGGAGCAGGCGCACCTGCTCGAACCCGGCTTGGGCCAGGGCGACGTTCACCTGTTCCTGGCCGAGCGGGTTCTTGTTGTCGGCCACCACGACGCCCTCGTTGGTGATCTGGACGGGCGTGCCGTTGACGGTGGCACCCTCCACCACCGTGGAGGCGATGCCTTTGGGGTCGCCGCCGGCGGCGGGAACGAAAGCGGACGCCCGCGACACCAGCGTCTGGATGAGCAGGGGCCCGGCGGCCACCTGGCGGAGCACCGACACCGACTCGGCGTTGACGCCCCCCTCCACCGGTTCGGTGTGGGACACGGCGGTGGCGAACTCGACCGAGAACTGGCTGTCACCACCTCCGGCCTGCGTCAGCTTGGTGATCGCGCCGTCGGCCCGGCCGGTGGGGATGTCGGTGGCCTTGGCGTAGAAGCGCCCGTCCACCACCTGTCCGCCGGCCCCGGACGTCACCGGCCCCGCGAACGTCATTTCCGGGGGGTCGGTCGGGTAGTAGGCGTTGGCCTCGCCGGGCGGCGGGTCGGGCAGCGTGCCCCGGGCGCCGCCCGGGCCGCCGATCACGCCGTAGACGAACGTCGCCGCCTGGCCCCGCTGGAAGAAGGCGGCGATGTTGCGGGAGTTCGCCGGCGGGCCGTTGATCTCGGAGAGCGCGCCGACGATGCGGTTGTCCTCCCGAAAAGCGTTGAGGTAACCCGACAGCTCGGCCACCTGGCCCTGGGCGTGCGTGCCGAAGGAGGAGAAGCCGTGGAAGCCACCGAGATCGTTGGCTGTGGGGGCCGGCTCCGGCGGTGGCGCCTCCTGGGCCAGCGCCGGGGGCAGGATCAATCCCAATCCCAGGGTCACCCCCGCACACGCCATCAGGGTCCGTTTTTTGCGCTGCACGGTCACCTCCGGGAAGCCGAAGCGGTCGGGGCCTTCTGGCCGAGGTAGGCGCTGCGCAGCACGTCGACGTCGTCGCGCAGGCGGGCCGCCGGCCCGTGGTAGAGAACCTCGCCCTTCTGGAGCAGGTAGGCGGAGGTGGCGATCTTGAGGGCGGCGGTGGCGGCCTGCTCCACGAGCAGGCAGGCGGTGCCGAACTCGGCGTTGAACCGCACGATGGTCTCCAGCAGCGTCAACACCATCTTGGGGGCGAGCCCCAGCGAGAGCTCGTCGATCAGCACGACCTTCGGCTTCGACAGGAGGGCCCGCCCGATGACCAGCATCTGCTGCTCGCCGCCCGAGAGGCTCCCGGCGTCCTGGCGTCGGCGCTCTCCGAGCCGGGGGAAGATGTCGTAGATGGGAGCGAAGCGCTCCTTGGCCCCCTTCCACGAGGCGCCCTGGGAGTAGGCGCCCAGGAGCAGGTTCTCCTCCACGGTCATGGTGGGGAAGACCCGCCGTCCCTGGGGCACCAGGGCGAGACCCCGGCGGACGACCTCTTCGGCGGCGGGCGGGAGCGGCTCTCCGTCGAGGATCACCTCGCCGCCGCGGGGCACGAGGCCGGCGATGGCGTTGAGCGTCGAGGTCTTGCCTGCACCGTTCGGCCCGATGAGCGCCACGATCTCCCGCTCGCCGATGGCGATGTCGAGCCCGTTGAGAACTTTGATAGGTCCGTAGGCGACGGTGAGGCCTCGGGTCTCGAGCATGACTAGGCGCTCCTCCCGAGATAGGCCTCGATGACCGCTTCGTTGGACTGGATCTCGGCCGGCGGTCCCTCGGCGATGACCTGCCCGAAGTCGAGCACGGTGAGGTGGTCGCACACTCCCATGACCAGGCTCATGTCGTGCTCGATGAGGAGGACGGCGAGCCCGAGGTCCGACAGCGTCCGCAGCAGGGCCACGAAGTCCTCTGCCTGGGCGACGTCGAGACCCGAGGCCGGTTCGTCCAGCATGAGCAGCGACGGCGCCCCGCAGAGGGCCCGGGCCAATTCCACCGTACGGAGGTCACCGAAAGGCAGGCTTCCGGCGGGCACCTCGAGGGGTGCCCGGAAGCCGACCATGGCCGCCACCCGGGCGGCCCGATCGGCGTGGGACAGGCGCTTCAGGCCCGGGTCGAACACGTAGTCCCGCCGGGCCGAGTCGGCCGTCCGGCACCCGAAGACCAGGTTGTCGAGCACCGACAGGCTGCGAAACAGGCGGGGGGCCTGGAACGTGCGGCCGAGCCCTTTGCGGGCCCGGGTGGCCGGGGCCTGCGTGAGCGTGTGGCCGTCGAACACGATCTCGCCCTTGTCGGGGGTGAGGAGACCGGACAGGCAGTTGAAGAACGTGGTCTTGCCCGCCCCGTTCGGGCCGATGACCCCTTTGATCTCGGTGGTCCGGGCCGACAGCGTGACGTCCTCGAGGGCGTGGACACCACCGAAGTGGATCGACAGCCCCGTGACGGTGAGGATCTCGCGGTGCTCGGCCCGCTTGCGGGCCAAGGTCCCGCCGCCGGCCGCCATCGCTTCGGCCACGCGGCCGCGGGCGGGAGCGAAGCGCTCCAGCTTGGTCAGGTCGATCTCGGGCGCCGCCCGATGTCCGTTGCCATGGCCGTTCCCACTTCTGGGCGAGGGAGCGGGGCGAGGGTTCTCGGCCAGGAAGCGGGCGGCGCGCCGCCGGGCCTCGGGGCCGAAGGCGTCTCGGAACGGGCTTTCTCGCACCTCAACTCCTTCCCGGGCCGGTCTCCCGGGAACCTTGCGGCCCGGCAGAGTTTCGGCGCTCGCTCATCGCTCCACCAGCACGACTTCGTCCTCACCGAGGGGCACCGCGTGGATCTCGACCGCCGGCCCCCCGTCCACCGACACGACCGTGGGGGGCGCGCCCTCGATGCGGCGCCAGGCCCGCCGGGCCAGGTCGGCCAAGCCGCCGGGAACCTTGACGACGAGGAAGACCGAGAGCAGCCCCACGAAGAACTGGTCGTAGGCCACGAACTTGCCCTCGGAGAGTGTGTCGAAGTACCGGGGCAGGGCTCCGAACACGAGGCCGGCGGCGAGCGCGCCGCCGACCGAGCCGAGCCCGCCCGCCACCGCGAAGGCGAAGTACAGGACGGCCAGGCCGGGGTTGAAGTAGTTGGCCGGAACCAGGCCTTGGAGCATGCCGAAGTAGGCGCCGCCCACCGAGGCGATGGCGCCCGACAGGGCGATGGCGAAGAGCTTGTAGGCGCCCGGCGAGTGGCCCAGGCAGGAGAACGCCATCTCGGACTCGCGCAGGGCGGTGAGCGACGTCCCGATCCAGGAACGGTTGATGGCCCAGCAGGCGCCGGCGATGAGCAACAGCGTGGCCATCAGCAGGTAGTAGAAGTGCGTGTCGTCGGCGAAGAAGTCGGGCCGGGCGATGGACTTTGAGTCGGTGCCGCCGAACCCGCCCTGCACTCCGAGATAGGACTGGAAGAACGTCTTCTGGGCCATGTAGGCGAAGGCCAGCGTGGCGATGGCGAAGTACACGCCCCGCAACTGCAGGGCGAAGACCCCGAGGATGAGCGAGATCGGGATCGAGCTCAGAACGACCACCGGAATGATGAGGAAGAAGGGCACGCCGGCGGTCTGGAGGAGGTTCACCACCACCAGGCCGAACCCCATCTGGGCCACGACGGCCAGCGAGATCTCGCCGATCCAGCCCAGCACCGACACGGCCAGCACCACCATGGCGATGATGACGCCGTAGTCGACGGCGTAGGCGGGCCCGGCCCACTTCATGGCGTAGGGCATGGTGAGCACGAACGGGATGAGGACGGCCGCCGCGACGACCCGGGCCAGCGTGCGCCGGTTCATGCGCCGGTTCATGCGCCCGCCATCGCCGTGTCCTCCAGCGTCTTCGTGCCCCGGGAGAACCGGGCCATGAGCACGACGACCATCATGATGAAGGGCCAGGCGTCGGAGAGTCCCTTCACGTCGACCAGGTACAGCTGGGTCCACGACTCGAGCAGGGCCAGGGTCATGGCTCCGGCCACGGTGAGGGGGAGGGAGACGAGACCGCCCACGAACGTCACCGTCAACGACTTGAGGGTGATGGCGGTCAGCGTGGTGTTGTCGAGGAAGAGGATAGGGGCCAGCAGCATGGTGGTGAAGCCGGACAGGCCGAAGGCCATCCCCCACACCACCGGCGACACCAGCTTCTGGCGGATGCCCATGAGCCGGGCGGCCACGGCGTCGTCAGAGACGGCCCGCATGGCCAGGCCGAGGCGGGTGCGCCGGAGCACGAAGTAGAGCCCCCCGAAGAACAGGATCACCGCCGCGTAGAGCACCAAGTGGTCTGCCGAGACGCTGTAGTTGGCTCCGGGGATCGTCACCGACTTGCCGGCCACGGGGGACTCGAACAGCTGCCCCCACGTGTTGCCCCAGTTTGGTATGACGAAGACGACTCCTTGGAGCACGAGGAAGAGCCCCAGAGTGGACACGGTGGCCAGCGCCGGGCTCGCCACCCGGCGCACCACCAGATACTCGAAGATCAGTCCGATGAGGACGGCGAGCACGACGCCGGCGATCACCGCCGGGATGTACGGCCACGTCGATTCGGGGGACTTCGTGACCGCTCCGCCGGGATAGCTCAGGTCCCAGGCCACGAAACCGGCCAGGACGCCGATGCCCCCGTGGGCGATGTTCAGGACGCCGGTGGTGCGGTACACCAGCACCATCCCCATGGCGATCAGGGAATAGGTGCAGCCCAGCGTGAGGCCGATGATGATGCACTGGACCGCCTTCTGCACCGGATCCCCCTACTTCGTGAACTCGTCCACCAGGGGACCGGCGATGTACTTGTATTCGAACTTGTCGCCGGTGCGCTGGATCTGGGCCAGGTAGATGGTCTTGTTGGCCCGGTGGGCGCCCTTGCTGAACGTGAGCGAGGGCCCGAGGCCGGTCTCGAAGTTGGTCAGCGTGTCGAGCTCGTCCTTGAGCCGTTGCCGGGTCACGTCGAGACCGAGCTTCTTCAAGGCGTTCCCGAAGATGGTGGCGCCGACGTAGCCCGCCTTGGTCCAGGTGGAGTGGTCGATGTCGGGGTAGTAGCGCTCGACGACTTCCTTGTAGGAGCGCAGGCCCGGCGTGTCCATGTCGTTCGTCACCCAGTGGGTGCTGGCGATGGTGCCCTCGCCGTGGGGCCCGGTGAAGTTGGGCGTCACCTCGAAGAAGATGCCCGCCGCGCCGGAGAAGGCGTTCTTCGGCTTGTAGTTCTGGCCGGCCGCCTCCCGGACCATGCGGGCGAAGATGCCGGGGTCGAGGTAGGTCGAGATGGTGTCGATGTTCTGGGTCCGGGCCTGGGCGATGAACGTGGTGGTGCCGGGGTCGTCGAAGGTGGCGGCCTGCGAGAAGACGACTTCGCCGCCGAACTTCTTGATGACCTCCTGGTAGGCGTCCACGTAGGCGCGGCCGGTCGGGTTGTTGATGTAGAGGATGGCGACCCGCTTGGCCCCCTGCTTCTCGGCCTGGTACTTGGCCAGCATGTGGGCTTCGGTCACGGCGGAGGCGGAGACGGGGAACGTCCACTCGCCCGAGTACTGCGGCTCGCCCCAGCCGTCGGCGCCCACGTGGGGGACCTTGTGCTGGTCGGCGTAGGGGGTGAGGGGATCGGAGGTGTTCACCGACATGATGCAGCAGATGGCGAAGACCTTCTGGCGCTCGACGAGGTCGCGCGCCGCGTTCATGCCCTTGGTGCCGTCCCAGGCGTCGTCCCGGACGAGCACGTCGAGCTTGCGGCCGTTGATGCCGCCGTTGTCGTTGATGAGCTGCAGGCCGGCCCGCCCGGCGTAGGAGAGGTCGTCACCGAAGGAGCCCACCGGGCCGGAGTAGATGCCGATGTGGCCCACCTTGATGGAGTTGGCGGTCACACCCACGTCGGTGGCGCCGCCGGTGGCCTGCCCCGGCTTGGGGGCTTCGGGCGTGCCCGGGGTGGGAGAGCCCGGTGTCGGGGCGGCTGTCCCGCCCGCCGCCGCCGGCGTGTTCGACTTGGCCGCCTTGGGGGTGTTGGCCCTGGCCGCCGGTGCGGCGGCTCCGGCCTTC
>CAZCVW010000061.1:0-12517 GCA_964502185.1 uncultured Burkholderiales bacterium | reverse complement strand
GGGACACATTCGCGCTCCATGACCGCAAGAGTGGCCAGGGCGGCCCGGGCGGCCAGCGGTTGGCCGCCGAACGTCGTCGCGTGATCCCCCGGTTCAAAGGCGGCGGCGACGTCGGCCCGGGCCCAGCAGGCACCGATCGGCATCCCGTTGCCCAGAGCCTTGGCCATGGTGACGACGTCGGGGACCACTCCGAAGTGCTCGAACCCGAACCACCGGCCGGTGCGCCCGAGGCCCGTCTGCACCTCGTCGAGAATGAGGAGCGCGCCGGTGCGGTCGCAGAGATCGCGCACATGCTGGAGATAGCCCGGCGGCGCCACCCACACGCCGCCCTCACCCTGCACCGGTTCGAGGAGTACGGCGGCCAGGTTGGGGCCGAGCGCGCCGGCCGCCGCCTCCAGGGCCGCCATGTCCCCGAAGGGCACCTGCGAGAACCCCGCCGGGAGCGGCTGGAACGTGGCCTGCTTGGCGGGCTGGCCCGTCGCGGCGAGGGCGGACAGGGTCCGGCCGTGGAAGGAGTTGAGGGCGGAGATCACGTGGTAGCGCTCGGGCCCGCCCTCCTTCTGGCCCCGCCGGCGGGCCAGCTTGATGGCGCACTCGTTGGCTTCCGCCCCCGAGTTGGCGAAGAACACCCGCCCGTCCCCGCCCAGCCGGGTGTTGAGACGGTCGGCCAGCCGGGGCTGGATGTCGTTGTAATAGAGGTTCGAGACGTGGAGGAGCGTCCGGGCCTGCTCGGCGATCGCGTCGGCCACCTCCGGGTGGGCGTGGCCGAGCGAGACAACGGCGAGCCCGCCCAGGAAGTCGAGGTACTCGCGCCCCTCGCTGTCCCAGAGCCTCGCGCCTTCTCCCCTCACGAAGGCGACGGGCAGACGGGCGTACGTGCCCATGACCGAGGAGGCGTCAAGGGCGGCGAGTTCGGCGAAGCTCATGCGTACTCTCCCGTCACTGGTTGGCATCACAGCGTGACCATCGTGCCGACACCTTCATGGGTGAAGCACTCGAGAAGAAGGGCGTGCGGGATGCGACCGTCGAGGAGGTGGGCCCGGGCCACGCCCGAGCGGATGGCGGCCACGCAGGAGGCCACCTTCGGCACCATGCCCTCGGTCAACTCGCCCGCCTCCAGCATCTTGTCGAGATCGGAGGCGCTGATCTGGGAGATGAGCGAACCCGGGTCATCCAGGTCGCGGTAGAGCCCGGGGACGTTGGTGAGGTAGACGAGCTTCTCGGCCCCGAGGGCCTCGGCGATCGCCCCGGCGGCGGTGTCGGCGTTGACGTTGTAGGCCTGGCCGGCGTCGTCCACCCCGATCGTGGCCACCACCGGGATGAAATCCTCCCGGATCTGGCGTTCGATGACCGAGCCGTTGATGCCGACGACGTCGCCGACGAAGCCCAGGGCCGGGTCGCGCTGCACGACGGAGATCAGGTGAGCGTCCTCGCCGGAGAGCCCGACCGCGTAGGGCCCGTGCCGGTTGATGGCGCCCACGACGTCACGGTTGACCTTGCCCACCAGGGCCATCCGCACGATGTCGATGGTCTCCGCGTCGGTGACCCGCAGCCCGTCGACGAAGACCGGCTCCTTCCCCAGACGGCGCATCAGATCGGAGATCTGCGGACCGCCGCCGTGAACCACCACCGGGTTCATCCCGACCAGGCGCATGAGCACCACGTCCTGGGCGAAGAGGTCGACGAGGGCGGGATCCGTCATGGCGTTCCCGCCGTACTTGATGACGATGGTGCGCCCGGAGAACTCCCGTATATACGGCAGGGCCTCGGCCAGGACGGCCGCCTTGACCGCCGGGTCGGCGAGATCGGCCGGCGCCCGGGGTGTCCCCGCCGAGTCGGGCCCCGTCGAGTCAGGACAGGCGTTCACGACGTCCTCATGTTCTCGTCGATGTAGGCCGGCGAGAGGTCGACGGTGGTGACCACCGCCTCCCCGAGACCGAGCCCCAGGTTCGCGGTGATCTCGATCTCCCGTTCGGCCATGACACTCCGGAGGACGGCTCCGTCGTGGGGTGCGGCCACACCCCCGACGCACACCGTCACGCCGCTGTACGCGATCTCCACCCGGTCGGCCTCGAGGTAGCTGCCGCTCGCCCCCATCTCGGACAGGATCCGACCCCAGTAGGGGTCTTCGCCGTAGAGGGAGCACTTGACCAGTTGGCTCTCGGCCACGGCCCGCGCCGCCCGGTGGGCATCCTCGTTGGACCGCGCGCCCCGCACCCGGATGCGGACGAACTTCGTCGCCCCCTCGGCGTCGGCCGCCATCTGGTCGGCGAGGCTGGTACACACCTCGGTGATCGCATCCGTGAGGACGCCGGTGGCCTCGACGTCGTCGAACCCGATCACCGGGTTGCCCGCCGCCCCGGAGGCGAGGACGAGCACCGTGTCGTTGGTGGAGCGGGACCCGTCAGTCGTCAACCGATTGAAAGAGGCATCGACCGCCCGGGTGAGGGCGACGTGCAGCACCCGGGGATCGGCCGCCGCGTCGGTGGTCAGGACCGCCAGCATGGTGGCCATGGCCGGCGACAGCATGGCCGCCCCCTTGGCCATTCCGCCGACCGTGATGGTCGTGCCGCTCTCGAGGTTCACGACCGCCACCGCCTCCTTGGAGACGGTGTCGGTCGTCATGATGGCGGCGGCGGCTGCGCCCGCGGCCTCCGGACTCGGGGAGAGCGCCGCCACCAACTTCGGCACCCCGTCCTCGAAGGGGGCCGGGTCGAGCGGGATACCGATCAGGCCGGTCGAACAGACGAGGACGTCCTCGGGGGCGCAGCCGAGTCCCTTGGCGACGAGCCCGCAGGTTCGCTCGGCCACGGCCAGCCCAGCCTCGCCGGTGGCGGCGTTGGCGTTGCCGGAGTTGAGGATCACGGCGGAGGCCAGCGGCGCGGCGTCCAGGTGGCGCCGGGACACGATGACGGGGGCGGCCGTCACCAGGTTGGTGGTGAACACGCCGGCGGCCGGCACCGGACGCCCATCGGCCGTCGCCACCAGCGACAGGTCGGGGCGGCCCGACGGCTTGATACCGGCGGCCCCTCCGGCGGCGACGAACCCATCGGCGGCGGTGACACTCATGGGCAGACTCCGATGGGCGAGAGGCCGGTCGATTCGGGCAGGCCGAGCAGGAGGTTGGCGTTCTGGAGCGCCTGGCCGGACGCTCCCTTCACGAGGTTGTCCTCGGCCGCGACGGCGAGCACGGTCCCTGTGCGGGGGTCAAAGCGCACCGTGACGTGCACCGCGTTGCCGGCCAGAGTCGCCTTGGTCGACGGCGGCCCGTCCAGCACGGCGACGAACGGTTCGCCGGCGTAGTGGTCGCGGTAATGGGCGAGGAGGGACTCGGTCGACAAGCCGTTCACCGCCGGACGGGCGTAGCAGGTGGCCAGGAGGCCCCGGGTCATGGGGACGAGGTGGGGGGTGAAAAGCACCTGCACCGGTCCCCCGGCGCTCACGGCTGACAGTCCGAGCTCCATCTCGGCGGTGTGCCGGTGGGTGAGCAGGCCGTAGGCGGAAACGTTTTCGTTCGCTTCGCTGTAGAGGCTCGGGGCGGAGAGCCCCCGGCCCCGGCCCGACACGCCCGAGGCGGCATCGACGATCAGGCCGGTCGGTTCGACCAACCCGCCGGCCAGGAGCGGAGCGAGGGCGAGGATGGCGGCCGTCGGGTAGCAGCCCGGGTTGGCGACGTGGTCACGGCCGCGGATCTTCTCCCGGAACAGTTCGGGCAGCCCGTAGGCGAATTGGGGGAGAAGGTCCGGCACCTGGTGCGCCTCGCCGTACCATTGCTCATACGACGCGGCGGGAAGGCGGAAGTCGGCACCGATGTCCACCACATGGGCGACCCGGCCGACCACGGCGGCGGCGTGGCGCTGCGACTCGCCATGGGGTAGGCCCAGGAAGGCGACGTCCAGCCCGTCGAGATCGGCGGGAGCGAGCGCCGAGTAGCGCAATTCCGGGTAAGCGGCGGTCAGGGAGGGATAGAGATCCGCCACCCGCGCGCCGGCATTGGAGTCGGCGGTGACGTGTACCGCTTCGATCTCCGGATGCCCCGCCAGGAGCCTGAGGAGCTCCGCCCCGGTGTACCCGGACGCCCCGATGACTGCCGCTCGATAGGCCATGGAGCATCAGTATACGTCAGAGCGCATAACCATGCGCCCCGGGGTGTGTTCATAACGAACCGGCAGGTATCGGGCGTCTTCTGCCGAAATTTGGAGACAGTTGCTCACCGGTTCGCGCCGAAACGTCCGATTTGCCCCAGGAGCCAAGTCGCACCTTTTGGTTCACAATTGACCGAGGCTTAACGGTGCCTTGACGTTCGGAGGATGGGGATGCGCAGAGCAGGGTTCGGCCCGGTGGGGCGACGGATGAGGAGATGGGTTCTCCCGGTCGCGGCGCTGGCCCTCGCTCCCCTGGTCCCCTTGGCGCCGCTGGGCTCGGCCGGCGCTCAGGCCATCACGTGTTTCGGCCTGCCCGCCACCATCGTGGGCGACGGCGGGGACAACTGGATCAACGGGACACCGGGCGATGACGTGATCGTGGCCGGGGCCGGAAACGACGTGGTCCAGGGCCAGGGCGGCAACGACGCCATCTGCGGCGATGAGGGCAACGACATGATCTCGGGCGGCTTCGGCAACGACGCCATCTCCGGCGGCAGCGGGAACGACTCGATCGTGGGCGACCCCGGCAACGACCAACTCAACGGCGACAGCGGCGACGACCGCCTCTCCGGCCGGGAGGGCAACGACGACCTGAACGGCGGCTCCGGCACCGATCGGTGCGACGGAGGCAGCGGGGCGAACCGCCTCAACTCCTGCGAGTAGAAACGGCCCGAGCCGCCTGCTCCATCCCGCTCCGCACGTCGGGGGGGATGGGGCAGGACTCGGCCGTTCCGGGCTGGACCGACACGTAGGTGACGACGCCGGTACACACGACGGACTCCCCGACCCGGGCCGTGTAGGTGAGGTCGAAGCTGGCGTTGCCCAGCCGGCTGGGGACCACCGTGATCTCGACCTGGTCGTCGAACCCCGCCGGCCCCGACCAGTCGAGGGTGGCCTTCACCACCATCACGTCGAAGTGGCCGGCGAAGGTCTCCTTCGGCGGAAACCCGAGCCAGTCGCAGAATCGGGTCATGGCGTCGTCGAAGTAGGCCAGCCAGTGGCCGTGGAAGACGACCCCCTGCTGGTCGACATCGGCGTAGGTGGGGCGCCGGCGATGGACGAAGACGGAGCCGAAGACGGAGCCGGTCACGCGCCTACCCGCGCAGCTCCGCGCCGTGGGCCTTGGCCATGGCGTCGATGCAGGCCTGGCGCAGCGCGCCCACCTCGGCGTCCGTCAGGGTGCGGTCAGGAGCCCGGAGCCGCAACGAGAAGGCGAGGCTCCACCGGCCCGCACCCAGCGCCTCGGACCGGAACACGTCGAACAGGCGGATCTCCTCGCCCAGCGGCCCGGCGACCGACCGCAGCGTCGCCTCGGCGTGTCCGGCGGGGATGGCGTCGTCGAGCACGAAGGCGAGGTCGATGGTGGCGGCCGGGAAGCGGGACGGCGCCTGGAAGCGCCGTTCGCGACGGGGTGCCTCGAGGAGCCGGGACAGGTCGACCTCGAACCCGGACACCGGCCCGGACAGGCCCAGGCGGCTGATGACGGCCGGGTCGACTTCGCCGACCGTGCCGATCCGGGCGCCATCGACCAACACGGCGGCGGCCCGTCCGGGGGCGAAGGGGCCACGGCCCGGTCGGCCAGAGCCCGGTTGACCAGAATCCGTCGGTTCCAGCTCGAAGCCGCACGCCGACAACGCCTCGATCACCGCCCCGAGGTAGCCGACGGCGTCGTGCCCGTCGACGGGGCGGTCCGGCTCGTGCGGCCGGCGCCGAACCGTGCCGGCGCACACCATGCCGAGGAACTCGCGCTCGTCGGGCAGCGTCTGGCCCGCCGGCGGCGGGAGGAAGACGTGGCCGACTTCGAACAGGCCGACATCGGTCTGACCCATGCCCGCGTTGAAGGCCGTCGCCCGCAGGAGGCCGGGCATGAGCGACGGGCGCAGGAGCGACTCCTCGGCCCGCAGTGGGTTCTCGAGTTCGATCCCGTCGGGAGGAAGGCCGACGGCGGCCAGATCGGCGGGCGAGAGCAGCGAAAACGTGGTGGCCTCGTCGAGGCCGGTGCCGATCAGCGCTTCCCGTACGAGGCGGCGGCCCCGCTGGGCCGGGGTCAGGCCCGATCCCGGCTCCGTCATGCGGGGCAGCGTGCGGGTGATGTTGTTGTACCCGTGGTGGCGGGCGACCTCCTCCACGAGGTCGATCTCCCGCTCGATGTCCGGACGGTAGGTCGGGACGAGGAACGTGAAAACCCCCGGGCCCCCGGCCGGCGCTTCCGGCTCCGCCCGGACGATCCCGAGAGGCTCCAGGTAGCCGAGGACCCGGTCGGCATCGAGGTCGGTGCCCAGCACCGTGTTGACCCGGCCGACCCGCAACGGGACGGGACGCGGCCCGATCGGCTCCGGGTAGGCGTCGAGCGCCCCCGGAGCCGCCTCGCCCGAGGCCACCTGACCGAAGAGTTCCCAGGCCCGGTCGGCGGCGGCCGCCGTGCCCCCCGGGTCGACCCCGCGCTCGAACCGGGCGCTCGATTCGGTCCGCAGCCCGAGGCGCTTGGACGTCCGGAGGATCCCCTCGGGGGTGAAGTAGGCCGACTCCAGCAGGACCTCGGTGGTGACGTCCGACACCTCCGACAGACCACCGCCCATCACCCCGGCGATGGCCTGGGGGACCCGCTCGGCATCGCAGATCAGCAGGTCCTCAGCCGAAAGGGCCCGCTCGACGCCGTCGAGGGTCGTGAGGCGCTCACTGCGACCATGACGGGCCTCGGCCAGGCGCACGACGATGCCTCGACCGCCCAGCAACCCGAGGTCGAAGGCGTGGAGGGGCTGGCCCCGTTCCAGCATCACATAATTGGTGACGTCGACCACGCCCGAGATCGGCCGCATGCCCGCCTTGATCAGCCGCCGGGCCATCCAATCCGGCGACGGGCCCACCGCCACCCGGCCGACCCGGGCGACATAGCGCGGGCAGCGGTCCGGTGCCTCCACCGACAGCGTGGCCCACTCGCCGACCGGCGGCAGGAGGCCACCAGCGCCGCCGGGGGCGACGGGCACAGGGAGGGTGAAGGGCAGGCGCTTGGCCGCGGCCAGGTCGCGGGCGACGCCCGCGACCGACATGGCGTCGGGCCGGTTGGGCGTGATCTCCAGGTCGAAGATGACGTCGTCGAGGCCGAGGACGCTGCGGATGTCGGCGCCGAGCGGCGTTCCCCCGGGCAGGATCAGGATGCCGGAGTGGTCGTCGGAGAGACCGAGTTCCTTGGCCGAGCACAGCATCCCCTGGGAGACCTCGCCCCGGATCCTCCTGGCTTCGAGCCGAAACCCGCCGGGGAGCTCGGCGCCCGGCGGCGCCCACGGCACGACGTCGCCGACGGCGAAGTTGGAAGCGCCGCAGACTACGCGGTCCGGCCCCGAGCCGGTCTCGATGTCGACGAGCGTGAGCTTGTCGGCGTTGGGGTGGCGCTCGATGCCGAGCACCCGCACGGTGACGACGCCGCCGATGTCGCGCCCGGGCACCTCGACACCCTCGACGATCAATCCGATCGAGTTGAGCGTGTCGGCCAGCTCCGCCGGACTCCCTTCGAAGGGGGCGAAGTCGCGCAACCAGGAGAGGGGGGCCTTCACTCTCGCTCCTTCTTCACGGAGATTGGGTCAGAACTGCTTCAAAAAGCGGACGTCGTTCTCGAAGAACGCCTTGATGTGCTCCACGCCGTAGCGCTGCATGGCCATGCGCTCGAGCCCGAACCCGAAGGCGAACCCGGTGACTTCCTCGGGGTCGTAGCCCACTGCGGCGAAGACGTTGGGGTCGACCATCCCGCAGCCGCCCAACTCGATCCAGCCCGTCTTGGAGCAGACCGAGCATCCCGCCCCGTCGCACATGAAGCACGTGACCTCGAACTCGGCCGACGGTTCGGTGAACGGGAAGTAGGACGGGCGCAGGCGGGCCGTGTGGCCGGGACCGAAGTAGGCCCGGGTGAAGGCGTCGATCGTGCCGGCCAGATCGCCGAAAGTGATGCCCCGGTCGACGACCAGGCCTTCGATCTGGTGGAAGACGGGCGAGTGGCGGGCGTCGAGGGTGTCGCGGCGGTAGCAGCGGCCCGGCATGACCGTGTAGACGGGCGGCGGCCGGCTCTCCATGACGCGGATCTGGACGGGCGAGGTGTGGGTGCGGAGCACCACTGGGTATTCGGGGACACGGCGCTCGAGGGCTTCGCTCCGCTCGCCCCGTGCCCCGGGCTCGGGCCGCCCCAGCTTCACGTAGAGGGTGTCCCACATGGACCGGGCCGGATGGGCGGCCGGCATGTTGAGAGCCTCGAAGTTGTACCAGTCGGTCTCGACCTCGGGGCCTTCAGCGACCTCGTAGCCGAGGCCGAGGAACACGTCCTCCAACTCCCGCTGGACCTGCGTGATCAGGTGCAGGTGCCCGCGGGGATGGGCCCGCGGCCCCATCGTGAGGTCGAGGCGCTCGAGGCCTTCGTGGCGGGCGTCGCCCAGCAGGGCCCGGCGCTTCTCGACGAGCTCACGGACCGTCTCCTTGAAGGCGGAGACGGCCCGCCCGGCGGCGGGCCGCTCCTCCGGCGCCACATCCTTGATGGCCTGGTGCGCGGCGGAGAGCGCCGAGCGCTTGCCCGTGAGCGAGCGCTCCAGCTCGTCGAGGCCCCCCTCGTCGGAGACGTTCTCGACTTCGGAGCGCGCCCGGTCGAGCTCTCCCGAGAGAGTCGCTTCCAGTTCCGCGAGGTTCACCCGGCGGCGCCCTCACCGAAGGCCCGCTCGAACCCGTCGGCGGGGATCGTGAACGTGAAGGTGGAGCCCTTCCCGAGCCGGCTCTCGGCGGCGATGCGCCCGCCGTGGGCTTCCACGAGACCGCGGGCGATGTAGAGGCCCAGCCCGGAGCCGGACGGGCGCCCGCCGTCCGAGCCCCGGAAGAACTTGTTGAACAGACGGGGCAGCTCCGCGGGCGGGATGCCCCTGCCCACGTCGTGCACGGCCACAGCCAACTGCTTGCGCTCAGCGTCGAAGGTGCCTTCTACCCGGACATCCGAGCTGTCGGCGTACTTGGCCGCGTTTTCGAGCAGATTGGTCAGGACCTGCTCCACCTTGTCGGGGTCGGCGTAGACCGGCGGCAGCTCGGGCGGGAAGGTGGTCCGCACCACCAGCTCGGGGTGACCGATCTTCACCTTCTCCACCACGACCCCGGCCAGCTCGGCGATGTCGACCATCTGGCAACGCAGCCGCAGGCGGCCCGTCTCGAGCCGGGAGATGTCGAGCAGCTCGGTGATGAGCCGGGTGACCCGGTCGGCGTCGTGCTGTACCTGTTCGAGCATCGAGCGCTTCTGATCGTCGTCGAGGCGGTCCCAACGGTTGAGCAGCAGCGACGTGTAGCCCTTCACCGAGGTGAGGGGCGAGCGCAGCTCGTGAGAGACCGTGGACACGACCTCCACGCCGCTGGCGGCCGAGTTGGCCCGGCGCTCAGCCGGCCGCAGCACGAGGACCACCCCGGTGAGGTTTCCTTCGGGATCGCGCTGGTAGCGACCGGTGACCGCCACCCGCACCGAACGGCCGCCGCTGCGCAGCACTTCGACTTCCTGCTCGGGGATACCCCGCACCCGGGACAGGTGGACCCCGCGAGGCCAGCCCTCGCCCCAGACCAGGCGTCCGTCACGGGTACGGGGTTGGAGGACCTCATCGGCCGGGGCCCCGACGAGGTCGGTGGCCGGGCGGCCGAGCAGCTCGGTGGCGGCCTCGTTGACCGCGGTGATGAGGCGGCTCTTGTCGAGGACCACAACTGCGTCGGGAAGCTGGTCGAGCAGATCGCTCACGGAGCGCATCCTGCGCCTCGGGTCGATGGGCGCCCCCGCTGGCGGACGGCCTCGTAGAGAAGAATGGAGGCGGCCATGCCCAGGTTCAGGGATTCGGATCGACCCGCCATGGGAATGGTGACCAGCGCGTCGAGGAAGACCGACGTGGGCTCCGAGAGGCCTCTGGCCTCGTTGCCGAGGACCAGGGCGACGGGCTGGGACAGATCGACGCGTTCGGGTGCCTCGCCACCGCGAGGGGCGGCGCCGACCCGCATCAGTCCGTAGTCTTTGAGCACACCAAGCACCTCTTGCGGGTCCCCGCCTTCGACGACAGGCAGATGGAAGAGCGCCCCGGCCGAGGCCCGCACCGTTTTCGGGTTGGTCACGTCCACCGAACCCTGGCAGAAGACTACCCCGGACGCCCCCGCCGCCTCGGCGCTGCGTACCAGCGTGCCGGCGTTGCCCGGATCCCGGACGTCGACGCCGACGACCAGCAGATCGGCCCCCGCCAGATCGGCCAGCGACCAGGGCTTTCGGCGGGCGACGGCGAGCACCGGTTGCGGCGTCACGGTGCCGGCCAGCCGCTCCAGCACCCCGGGAGCCAGCCGGTGGACCGGGACGCCGACGGACACCGCCCGGGCCAACACGTCGGGACAGGCCCGGTCGGCCTCGGGGGAGACGAACAACGCCTCGAGGTCGGCCCCCGCGTCGAGGGCGGCGACCACCCCGTTCACACCCTCGACCACGTAGGCGCCCGCTTCACGCCGAGCCGGTCGGTCGCGCAGCAGCCGCCGGATGCGCTGCACCCGGGCGTCGCGCGGCCCGAGGCCGGAGGTCAATTCAAGCCGCGGCGAGAGCCTCGCGGGCGGTCGTGACGAGCGCCGCAAAGGTCGTGGGGTCGGTCACGGCCAGGTCGGACAGCACCTTGCGGTCGACCTCGACACCGGCCGCCTTCAGGCCGGCCATGAACACCGAGTACGACATCTCGCTCTGCCGGCAGGCGGCGTTGATGCGCACGATCCACAGACGCCGGAACTGGCCCTTGCGGGCTCGCCGGTCGCGGTAGGCGTACTCCCCGGAGTGCATGACCTGCTCGTTGGCGGACTTGAAGCTGCGGCTCTTGTTGCCGTAGTAGCCCCGGGCCTTCTGCAGGACAGCGCGGCGATGCTTCTTCCCGTGGACGGAACGCTTGACCCGTGCCATGACACCTTCTCCTTATCGCTTGCCGAGCAGCCGCAGGACGTGCTTGCGGTCGCCGCCGGTCACTTCCGCGGGCCGCTTCAGGCGGCGGGTCCGCTTGCTCGGCTTCTTCTCCAGCAAGTGGGCGCGGAAGGCCTTCCGTCGCCGGATCTTGCCGGTACCGGTGAGGTGGAAGCGCTTGGCCGCGCCCCGGTGGGTCTTCATCTTCGGCATCGGGTCTCCTGCTGAAAAGGCTACGGGGTCGGGGGGGCGGCGTCCGAAACGGGGTTGGCCGCCGGGGCCGGCGCCGCGGCGGGCTGGGCAACGGCCACCGCCTCCGGGCCTTCAGCGGTCCGGGGTCGGGGGGGCCGGGTGGCCGTGCCATCCGGTTTCTTGGCCGGGTTGAGCACCATCACCATGTTCCGCCCATCGACCCGAGCCGCGGATTCGACCGTCCCGAGATCGCTCACCTGTTCGGCGATTCGATCCAGGATCTTCCTACCGAGCTCGGGATGGGCCATCTCTCGTCCACGGAACATGATCGTGACCTTGACCTTGGAGCCCTCCGCCAGGAAGCGCTCCACGTGCTTGGTCTTGGTGGTGTAGTCGTGCTCATCGATCTTCGGGCGGAACTTCATCTCCTTGAGCACGACATTCGTGGCCTTGCGCCGCGATTCTTTCCGCCGCACGTCTTCTTCGTACTTGAACTTCCCGAAGTCCATGATCTTGCAGACGGGTGGGCTGGCGTTCGGCGCGACCTCCACCAGGTCGAGGTCGTGCTCACGAGCGATGTGGAGCGCTTCGGGAAGCGGCTTCACGCCGATCTGTGACCCGTCGGGCCCGACTACTCGGACCTCCCGGGCTCGGATCCGCTCGTTGATCCTGGCGTCGGTCGTAGCGATTGGGCAATCACTCCTCGTCGTGGCGACTTGCCCCAGACGCGAGAACGGCGGACCGGGAAGCGTCCGCCGTGCCTCGATCCCGCCTGGTGCAGGTTCTCCGCTGAACCTGGCGCGCCTCCGGCGGCGGCCAGGCGGGGGTATGAACCCCCTGCTTCCCTGTAGGTTGTCGCCGGGGAGGATACCAGCATGTCGACCATCTGGACACCGGGCGGGGAGTACGTCCCCCAGCCGGCACCCGCAGAAGAGCCCGCCGCCGCCAAATCATCGGCCGGGTCATCGACCGGGTCGCCGGCCGGCGGGCCGGCCGAGCCGACCCCTGAACAGGTGCAGGCGGCGCTGGCCGAGGCGCAGGCCATCCTGGCCGTCCCGGTGGTCGAACACCTCGCCGGTCACGCCATGAGCCTCTTCGAACTGGCCGCCCTGCAACTGGAACGCGAGGCCGCCACGGGCGGGAAGCAGCCGGTCGACCTGGCCGAGGCGGGCCTGGCCATCGACGCCCTCGCCGCCCTCGTCGAGGGCCTCGGCCCCCGCCTCGGGCAGTTCCACGCCTCGATGGTCGAAGC
>CAZCVW010000060.1:0-12713 GCA_964502185.1 uncultured Burkholderiales bacterium | reverse complement strand
CCACCGCCACCGCCGCCGCCCTCTTCGGCTTGGGCTGCAAGGTGTTCATGGGTGCGGTCGACGTGGAGCGCCAAGCCCTCAACGTCTTTCGCATGCGCCTCCTCGGCGCCGAGGTGGTGCCGGTCACCGCCGGGAGCGCCACCCTGAAGGACGCCATCAACGAGGCCCTGCGGGACTGGGTGGCCACCGTGGGAGACACCCACTACTGCATCGGTTCGGTGGTCGGTCCCCACCCCTACCCGTGGATGGTGCGGGAGTTCCAACGGGTGGTGGGCGACGAGGCCCGGGCCCAGTGCCGGGCGATCCTCGGCGGCGCCGATCCGGACGTCGTGGTCGCCTGCGTCGGTGGCGGCAGCAACGCCATGGGGACCTTCGCCGGGTTCATCGACACGGACGCCCGCCTGATCGGCGTGGAGGCGGGCGGCGACGGGCTCGAGTCCGGCCGCCACGGCGCCTCAATCGCCCGGGGCGTTCCCGGCGTCCTGCACGGCGCCCGCTCCTACTACCTGCAGGACGAACACGGCCAGATCCGGGAAGCCCACTCGATCTCCGCCGGGCTCGACTACCCGGGCACCGGGCCCGAGCACGCCGCCCTGGCCGACTCCGGCCGGGCCGAGTACGCCCACGCCACCGACGCCCAGGCGCTGGAAGGCTTCCAACTCCTGTCGGTGACCGAGGGCATCGTCCCGGCCCTCGAGCCGGCCCACGCCATCGCCTGGCTGGCCCGCGAGGCGGGACGGGCCGTGCCGGCCGGGTCGACCGTGCTCGTCACCCTCTCCGGCCGGGGCGACAAGGACGCGGCCCAGGTGGCCGAGCACCTCGGCGAGCCGATCGAGTGAACCTCGAAACACACCTGCGGGGGCGCCGCGAGACGGGCGTCAAGCTGCTCGTGCCCTACGTCACCGGGGGCCTCGGCGCCGCCTGGCTCGACGTGGTCCGGGCGGTGGCCGACGCCGGCGCCGACGCCATCGAGATCGGCATCCCGTTCTCCGACCCGGTCATGGACGGCCGCACCATCCAGGAGGCTTCCCGCCGGGCCCTGGAGATCGGGGCGACACCGGCCGGCATCATCGCCGAGCTGTCCAAGGTCGACGTGGGCGTCCCGCTCGTCACCATGACGTACTACAACCCGGTCGCCCACATGGGCCTGTCCCGCTTCGCCGCGTCGTTGGCCGAGTCCGGCGTGGACGGGTGCATCGTCCCCGACCTGCCCCTCGAAGAGCTCGACGAGTGGCGGGAAGCGGCGGAGGCGTGCGGGGTGGAGACGGTCCTCCTGGCCGCCCCGACCACGCCCCCCGAGCGCCTCACCGCCATCTGCGCCCGCTCGCAGGGCTTCGTCTACGGCGTGTCGCTGCTCGGCGTGACGGGCGAGCGCGCCTCGTTGTCGGAAGTGGCCCTCGAGGTCGGACGGCGGATCAAGGCGGCCACCGACAAGCCCGTGCTCCTCGGCGTGGGCCTGTCGACGCCGGAGCAGGCCGTCGAGGCCGCCTCGGTGGCCGACGGGGTCATCGTCGGCAGCGCCCTGGTGCGCCGGCTGCTGGAGGGCGGAGGCCCGGAGCAGGCCGGCTTGTTCGTCGGCGAGATCCGCGGGGCGCTCGACGCCAGTTAGATAGCCAGCTAGCCGGTGACCGGAGCCTCCGACCCGGGAGCGGCCGCCGCGGGGGGCGACTTGGGCTTGCGGGCCTTGACCGCCGAGACCGTCTCGGCCACGTAGGAGCGGTAGACGGCCAGGAGCGCCTGCTTCTGGGGGTCCGACAGCAGCGCGTCGTTGGAAATGGCGGCCTCGGTGGCGCCGTGGAGGCGGCCGGCGGCGTGGGCGTCCTCGTCAATGAGGCCGACCTGGGCCAGCAGGGTCTCGGCCGAGATGTCGAGCGCCTTGGCGATCGACTTGATGACCCGGATCGAGGGCTCGTGCAGACCCCGCTCGATCTGCGACAGGTAGGGGTTGGAAACCATGGCCAGTTCGGACATCTCCCGCAACGACAGCTGGGCCAGCTGGCGCTGCGTCCGGACGAAACTGCCGAACGCTTCAAGCTGCCGTTTCCAGGGATCCTCTTCAGCCATCAATGCGACGCTACTCGCCCGCTGCCCCGGAGCCAGCGCGGCGACGGCCTCGTCGACGGCGCCAGCGGCGGGCTACTTGTGGTAGTCGTAGAAGCCCCGGCCCACCTTGCGCCCGAGCAGGCCGGCCTCGACCATGCGGGACAGGAGCGGCGGGGGAGCGAACAGCGGCTCCTTGAACTCCTCGTAGAGCGACACGGACACGGCGATGGTGGTGTCGAGCCCGATGAGGTCGGCCAGAGCCAGAGGGCCCATGGGGTGCCGGAGCCCTTCGACCACGCCGGAGTCGATGTCCTCGGCGGTGGCGAAGCCGGACTCCAGCATGCGGATGGCGGAGAGCAGGTAGGGGATCAGCAGGGCGTTCACGATGAACCCGGCCCGGTCCTTGGAACGGATCACCCGCTTGGCCAGTACCTCGGAGGCGAAGGCTTCAACCCGCTCGGCCACCTCCGGGGCGGTGAGCAGCGAGGGCACCAGCTCGACGAGGTGCATGACGGGCACCGGGTTGAAGAAGTGCAGGCCGAGGACAGAGGCGGGGCGGTGCGTGGCCATGGCCAGCTTCATGATCGGGATGGACGAGGTGTTGGAGGCGAGGATGGCATCCTCTGCTTCCACCGCCTTGTCGATGCCCTTGAAGACCTCGAGCTTCTCGGCCTCGTTCTCGATCACCGCCTCGACGACGAGCTGGCGGTCGGCCAGGTCGCCGAAGTCGGTGGTGTAGCTGAGGAGCGAGAGAGCGGTGTCGCGGTCAGCTTCGGGCAGCTTGCCGGAGCGCACGGCCCGGTCGAGCGACCCATCGATGCGGCGGCGCCCGGCGTCGACTGCGCCCTGGTTCACCTCGCGCACGATGACGCTGAGTCCGGCCCGGGCGCAGACCTCGGCGATGCCCGAACCCATGAGGCCGCAGCCCACTACGCCGATTCGCTCGATGTCGCTTGCCATTGCGTGTCTGCTCCTCGTCGCTTAAGAGAAATCCCGAAGTACGTGGGACGCGCCGCTGCCCGGCGGGGTTACCGCCGGGCAGGACGCTGCGTGGAACCGGGCTGAAGAGGGGGGGCCAGCCCGATCGCCGGTACGAAGTGCAACTGTGGTCGTGGTTAGGGGGTGGTCTTGGCCGCCGGCTTGGCGCCGTTGGTCTTGGCCGGGACGTCCTTGTTGAGGACGGGCTTGGCGGCGTCGATCACGGCGGCGGCGAACTCGCGCTGGACGGCGAGCAGCTTGTCGGCGAAAGCGAACGCGTTCTCGACCAGGTCGACCGTGTTGGGCAGTTGGTCGGCGAAGGGCAGCGCCGGCAGCTCGGGAACGAGGTTCTTACCGGCGTCGGCCCAGGTCGTGACGGCCTTGACGACGGCTTCCTGGCTCTGGCGGACAGTTTCCAGGACCTGGTCCTCAAGGGCGCTGATCATCTCGGTGGCAGTAGCCATGTGGTTCTCCTTCGAACTCGTGGTAGTGCGAAGGATACTACCCGTATGCTTGGGATGTCAAGCATCCGAGGTCGGGATTTCAGCGGCCCGGGATTTTCAGCCGTGCACGTAGGTGCCCGGCGCGTCGGACACCACCGGGTACTTGTCGCTGCCCATCGACGGGGCCGGCCCCCGCTTGCCCGCCCGCTCGGCAATCCAGCCCGCCCAGTCCTCCCACCACGAACCGGACTGCTCCTTGGCGCCCTCCAGCCAGGCCTTGGGGTCGGCCGGGGTGGCGTTGTTGGTCCAGTGCTTCGACTTCGGCCCCGGCGGGTTCACGATGCCGGCGATGTGCCCGGAGGAGCTGAGCGTGAACCGGACGTTGCCGGGCAGGAGCTGGGTGGTCTTGTAGGCGGTCGTCCAGGGCGCGATGTGGTCTTCCTTGGCCGAGAGCACGTAGGCGTCGACCTTCACGTCGCCCAGGTGCAACCGCGTACCGGCCAGCTCCATCTTCCCCTGGGCCAGCTGGTTCTCGATGTAGCAGGACCGCAGATAGAAGGAGTGCATGGCGGCCGGCATGCGGGTGCCGTCCTCGTTCCAGGCCAGGATGTCGAAGGCCGGCGGGTCCTCGCCCATGAGCCAGCTGCTGGCCACGTAGCCCCAGATGAGGTCGTTGGCCCGCATGAAGTCGAAGGTGCGAGACATCTCGGTGGACTCGAGGAAGCCCCGCTTGGCCATCTTGGCCTCGACGCGGGTGACGGACTCCGGGTCGGAGAACGTCCCCAGCTCCCCCGGCTCCGAGAAGTCGACCAGCGTGTTCAAGAAGGTGGCCGAGTTGATCCGGTCGTCACCCTTGGCCGCCAGGTAGGCGAGCAGCATGGCGGTGAGGCTGCCACCCAGGCACAGTCCGACCATGTTCACCTTGGGGGAGCCGGTGATGTCGGTGATCACGTCGATGGCGGTGCGGGGCCCGTCGATCAGATAGTCGTCGAGCCGGATGTGGCCCATCGTCTTGTCCGGGTTGCGGTAGCTGATGGCGAAGACGGTGTGGCCGTGGTTCACGGCCCACTCCACGAAGCTCCGGCCCGGGGCCAGATCCATGATGTAGTACTTGTTGATCCACGGCGGGCTGAACAGGACCGGCACCGCGTGGGTGGTTTCCGTGGTGGGGGAGTACTGGATCAGCTCCATCAGGTCGTTCCGGAACACGACCTTGCCGGGTGTGACGGCCAGGTTCTGGCCGACCGTGAAAGCCGAGCGGTCGACCTTGCGGGGCAGGCCGCCGTTGGTGGCGAAGTCGATGGCCACATTGCGCAGGCCCCGCAGCAGGCTCACGCCGCCGGTCTCGAACGCCCGCTTGAGAGCGGCCGGATTGGTGGGGAGGTAGTTCGTCGGGGCGACGGCGTCGACCATCATCTTGAGGAGGAAGCGGGCCTTGCCGTCCCAGGGCTCTTCCAGTTCCGCCAACTCGAGCAGTTCGTCGACCAGGCGGGAGAACAGCTGGTACGACTGCAGCGTGGCGAAATAGGCGGCGTTGTGCTCCCAGGCGGGGTCGGAGAACCGCTTGTCCTTGACCGGGGGGATGGGACCGGGCGGCTTGAGGCCCACCGCCCGACCGGCGGCGGCCACACCCGTCAGCGCTATTCCGGTGCCGGCCCGGGTCAAGGCCCGCAGTGTGGGCACGGGCCGGCGCGCCACCTCGGCGCTGAACTTGGACATGGCCTTGCCGAACGAGACCGGGTCGAGCGCGCCAAGACCGCCCTCCGGGGCCAACGCCTCCATGGCCCGGGCGCCGACCCACTGCGCCGCGCCTTCGGCGGTCAGTTCGGGCGCGTCGACGCCCGGCGTGCGGCCGGCCCGGCGGGAGGTGGCGGTTCCCTTGCCGTTCCCGGCGCGGGATGTCTTCGACACGGACATGGCGACTACTCCTCGGTTGTGATGAGACTGAGCATTTCCCGCTGCCAATCGGCGTAGGGAAGGTCGGGGGAGAGGGCGGCGACCTCGGCCGTGCGTCGCCGGGTTGCGTCCCCACGGTTCATGACGATGTCGACGATCTCGGTAGGAGAGCGGTCATACCCGACCACGACGGCGCGCACGTCACCGTCGGTGCACTCGGCGAGGATCGCCCGGGCCAGCACCCGCAGGAGGTCGATGCGGGCGTGGCGATCGTCCGGGGTGGACGCCCCGGGCAGGTTGCCGGCCACCAGAACAACACAGGAGTCGGAGGCGAGCAGGGGGAGGACGGTCGAGGCCGCCTCGAACCGGGCCAGCAGCCCGTGGGCGAGGAACTCCCGGACCCGCTCCACCAGCGTCTCCCCGGAGACTTTGTTCTCCTGGGGAAGTTGCACGTAGCAGTCGAGAGTCCCCGGCGCGATGCCCTCGACGGCGGCGGTGGCGGCCGTTCCCGCCACGCGGGTCACCGAATACCCGGCTTGGTCGAGGGCGTCGCCGACCTCGGCGACCCGCCCGGCTGATCCGGTGACCAGTGCCCTACGATCCACGGTCCACCTCCCCCGGTGGTCTCGAAGCTACGAATGGGACCTAGGAGTAGTAACGGAACACGATCTCGGCCACGCAGGCCGGCTTGTCCTGGCCCTCGACCTCGAACGTGGCTTTCAACGTGACCTGGACACCGCCCTTGATCGGTTCGACGGCCGCCAGTTCAGCCCCCATCCGGACCCGGGAGCCGGAGGGCACCGGCGACGGGAACCGGACCTTGTTGAGGCCGTAGTTCACGACGAGCTGCGCACCGTCCACCCGCATGATCTCGAAGATCATCACGGGAACGAGTGACAGCGTGAGGTAGCCATGGGCGATCGTCTTGCCGAACGGCCCGGACTTGGCCCGCTCCGCGTCGAGGTGGATCCACTGGTGATCGCCGGTGGCGTCGGCGAAGCGCTGGATCATGTCCTGATCGATGACGTGCCAGTCGCTGTAGCCGAGGGGTTTGCCGACGTGGTCGCCCAGTTCGTCGACGGTCAACACGGTCTGGGGCTCGCTCATAACCCTGAGCATAGGCGGCGGGTTCAGGGTCTTTTCACGCGGAACGGGATCACGACTGCCTCGGCGCCGACCGTGTGGCCAGACATTCCGGCCGCCTCCAGAGCGGGCGCCAGCAGCGCCTCCCGGAGCGCGGAGAGCGGCCAGCGGGCCCAGGCCGCCAGCGGCCGGCAGCCGCGGACCGGCGAGGGACACGACAGCGTGCCCCGCAGGATGCCGGCGACACCACCGGCGCCGTCACCCACCACCAGCACCGCCCAGGAGTGATCGGACCGGCCCCGCTCCCGCCGCCCACCCGGCCCGAGGCGCTCCACCAGATGGGCGAGCACGAACAGTTCCGGCCCCTCCGGGCCGGCGGCGACCTGGGCCCGGGCCTCCACGAAGAGCGTGCCGGAGTGGGATCCCGACACCCACCGCACGTCGAGCCCCGACCGCTGCGCCGCCCCGACCAGGGCGTCGCACAGTGGTCCGGAGGGGGCCGGGCCGGCCGCGGTGTCGCCCCCGGATACCAGGTCGAACACCGGGTGGCCGGCGAGCTCCGGGGCGCCGGTCAGGGTGGCGGCGAAGCCCTCGGGATCGGCGACGCGCCAGTCGCCGGTCAGCAGCCGGACGAGCCCCCGGAACCGGGGAGGCCCGGAGGCGGGGTGCCGGGCGATGGCGGCGGCCAGCGCGCCGGCGGTGGGTTCGGGATCGGCGAAGGTCGAAGGCATGCGCCTACCCTAAGGAGGGGGTGTGACACTAACTCGGCTCGGCCACGACAAACACACGGGGGAGGTGTGGTGACAAATGCGACTCTCGGCGCGCGTCCGACCACAGGCCGTAACCAGGGGCTGGACCCGGAGGTCGGAGGAACCGTGAACTACCTGCCTGCACGCCTGGCCCGCGCCACTGAGCGCGGCGGCGCCATCACCTTCCTCAGCACCGGCGAACGGGTCGAGTGGGCCCAGCTCCACGACGAGGCCCGGGCCATGGCCGCCGCCCTCCAGGCCCGGGGCGTCGCCCCCGGCGACCACGTCGCCCTGCTCGGGCCGACGTCCCGCCCCCTCGTCACCGCCATCCAGGCGACCTGGCTGGCCGGCGCCACCGTGGTGGTGCTGCCCCTGCCGATGCGCATGGGCAATCTGTCGGACTTCATCGCCCAGACGCGGGCCCGGGTCCGGGCCGCCGACATCACCCTGGTGGCGGCCGACCCCGCCCTCTCCGGCTTTCTGACCCCTGAGCCGGGCGACCCGCCCCTCGTGCTGCTGCCCGACCTGGTCGCCTGTCCTGGTACACGTCGGCCGGGCGCTCCCGGCTACGAGGAGCCGAAGGAAGACCCTCAGGCGCTGGCCATCCTCCAGTTCACCAGCGGGTCCACCGCCGACCCGAAGGGCGTGATGCTGCCCCACGCCACGGTGTGCGCCAACCTCGACGCCATCGCCCGCGCCGCCCGTCTCGACCCCGACGACGACGTGCTCTGCAGCTGGCTGCCGCTCTACCACGACATGGGCCTGATCGGCCTGCTTTCCACGTCGATGGCCAGTGGCTGCGACTTCGCCCTGGCCCCGCCCCAGGATTTCCTGGCGGCGCCCGCCCGCTGGATGGAGTGGATGTCGGAGCACAGGGCCACCGCGACGGCGGGACCCAACTTCTCCTACGCCCTGGCCATCCGGGCGCTGCGTCGAGCGGCCGCCGGCAGCCTGGACCTGTCCCGCTGGCGGATCGCCCTGAACGGCGCCGAAGCGGTCGACCCCGCCGTGGTGGAAGGCTTCACCGAGGCGGGCGCCGCCTTCGGGCTCAATCCCGGCGCCGTCTTCCCCGCCTTCGGGATGGCCGAGGCCACCCTGGCCGTCACCTTCCCTGAGCCGGGCACCGGGCTGCGCACCGATCCCGTCGACCGCCGCGTGCTGGAAACCGACGGCTACGCCGCTCCCGCCGAGGAGCCCGTTTCCGGCAGCTCAGGCTCCGGCACCCGCCGGCTGGTCAAGCTCGGCCGGGCCGTGTCGGGTCTGGAGATCCGGGTGGTCGACCCCGTCACCGGCGAGGCGCGCGCCGATCGCGAAGTCGGCGAGTTGGAGATCCGGGGCACCTCGGTGACCCCCGGCTACTACCGCCGCCCCGACGCCACGGCCGCCGCCTTCCACGACGGCTGGCTGCGCTCGGGCGACCTCTCCTACCTCGTCGACGGCGAACTGATCATCTGCGGCCGTCTGAAGGACCTGATCATCGTGGGCGGCCGCAACGTCGCTCCCGAGGACGTCGAGCGGGCCGCGGCCACGGTCGACGGCGTCCGGGCCGGCAACGTCATCGCCTTCTCGGTGGACGGGCGTCGCGGCAAGGAAGCACTCGTGGTGGTTGCGGAGTCCAAGGACGTCGACCTCACGACCGTGCGCGAAGCCGTGGCCGGCCGGGTGCGTGATGTCGTCGGGCTCCCGCCGGAGGAAGTGGTGCTGGTGGAGCCGGGAACACTGCCGAAGACGTCGTCGGGCAAGCTCCAGCGCTCCCTGTGCCGGACCCGCTACCTCTCCGAGGAACTCGAGCTGCGCTGAATCACTGAACCGCTGTGCCGTTTCGCGGTCGAAATTGCAACCGCCCCTTCCAGCTGCCCATTTCACGGGACAGCCGGACACCTACTGAGACGCAGGTCCGGCGATCCGGGGCACCCGGCACGGCGAGGGCCAACATCGACGTCAGTCGGCGGCCTCGGGCTCAGCAGCGATCAACAGCGGTTCGCCGATCCGGGCCCTTCGTCGGTCCCCGCAGGGACCTTAGCCTCTACTACTCGGGAACCGATGTCCCTAGCGTGTTATAGGGATCACACCGAACAGTTGAGCGCTACGGAAGGAAGGATCCATGAGCACGCCGATTTTGGGTTGGAGCGCCTGGCCGCCGACGGGGCCGCAATCCCCGATCTGGCGGTCAAGGAAGCCGGCCCCGGGTCGGCGTGGGGCTTCGTCCCCCACCGTCCTGGCATCCAGGGCCCGGAGGAGGCCGGTCCGGCTGGTACTAGCGGCCATGGCGGCGATCGTCTCCGGGCGGTGTGCGAGCACCTCCACTCAGTTCGCGCCGTTCGATGATGATGCGCCGTTCGATGATGATGATGCGCGCGCTTATCCCTGTGGCGCGTGTCTCCTCGGTTGTGCCCGATTCCCGGTGCTCGCTGATCGCCGGATTCGTGCTCGGGAGCATGCTGTTGGGCGATCCAACTAACCGGACTCGCCGCAGCGGTGGGCCGCGTTCGTCCGAATCGTGCCGCTCTGGGCGATGATCGAAGTTCCGTCGGCGTTCGGAATGTTCTGGGGCCGACGGGCGATGAAGGCCGCTCGGGTTACGCCCCGGGATCGAGCGTGGAGCAGAACGCCCCTGTAGGAACTGACGCTGAGGTTGGCGGGCTGCTTGTCGTCGTGTTCACTGGCCGTGCTCTCGGAGCGTTCGACGAGTGCCAACAACTCACCGCGTTCAGGATCCTGCGGAGATCCTCGTCACAGGCCCAATAGCGGGTTGGCCGGGGGTTGAGGGGGGGTCTGCTGGTACGGTCCGGCCTTGGAGAACAGGCGTCCCTTACCACCCGTCCCCCTTCGTCGCCGCCTTTCTCGCCCGAGCAAAGACGCCGATCCCGAGCGGGAGAGCGCGGCGAACTTTGCCTGATGCGGACCGGCTCACCGCTTGGCGGGCAACTCCGCAGCGTCCGCACCCGGCTCTTGCGGGTCACGGATGCTAGAAACGTCCTCGTGATTGCCGAGTCGCTGGCGGGCCGCCGCATCGCCGTGACCGGAGCCACGGGCTTCCTCGGTACTGCTCTCGTGGAGCGCCTGTTGCGCTCCGTTCCGGATTGCCAGGTCGTACCCCTCGTGCGCCCCGGCCGGAGAGCCGGCGCGGCCGAACGGGTCCGGCGAGACATCCTCCGCAACGACGCCTTCGACGACCTCCGCCGCCAGTGGGGCGACACCTTCGACGACGAGATCGCCCGACGCCTCCTGCCGCTGGCCGGGAACGTGGCCCAGGACGGCCTCGCCCTCGACGACGAGGGCCGGGCGCGGCTGGCCGGCTGCGACGTGGTCATCCACGCCGCCGCCGCCGTCTCCTTCGACTCGCCCCTCGACGCCGCCGTCGAGGTGAACCTGCTCGGCCCCATGCGGGTGGCCCGGGTGCTGGCCGAAACCGGCTCGGCCGCCCACCTCGTCGCCGTCTCCACCGCCTACGTCGCCGGGCAGCGCCGGGGCGACGCCCCCGAGGCCCTCCTCACGGCCACGCCCTTCTCACCCGATCTCGACTGGCGGGCCGAGGTGGACGGGGCCCGCCGGTCCCGGGCCGACGCCGACGCCGAGAGCCGCCGTCCGGAGATGCTGGCCCGGTTCCACCGCAAGGCCCGCGCCGAGATCGGGGCGGCGGGCACCCCGCTGCTGGCCCAGAAGGCCGAGAAGCTGCGGCAGACCTGGGTGGACGAGCGCCTCGTCGAGTTGGGTCGGGCCCGGGCGCAAGCGCTCGGCTGGCCCGACGCCTACGCCTACACCAAGGCGCTGGGGGAGCGGGCCCTGGTCGAGTCCCGGGGGGACGTGCCCGTCTCGATCGTGCGGCCCTCCATCATCGAATCCGCCCTGGCCGAGCCCCATCCCGGCTGGATCCGCGGATTCCGCATGGCCGAGCCGGTCATCATCTCCTACGCCCGGGGCCTGCTGAAGGACTTCCCCGGGCTGCCCGAGGGGGTCGTCGACGTCGTCCCGGTGGACTTCGTGGTCGCCGCCACCCTGGCCGTGGCCGCCTCGCCGCCGCCGGTTGAGCCGGCCGTCTACCAGGTCGTCACCGGAACCCGGAACCCCCTGCTCTACAAGCAACTCGTCGACCTCGTCCAGGACTGGTTCTCCGAGCACCCGCTCTACGACGACGCCGGCCAGCCCATCGTGGTGCCGGACTGGTCGTTCCCCGGGCGGGGCCGGGTCCTGCGCCAGCTGCAGCGGGCGGTCAAGGGGCTGAACGCGGCCGAGAAGGTCGTCGGGCACCTGCCGGTGCGGGGAGCCAAGGCCGAGGTCGCGGCCCGGCTCGAGGAGCGCCGGACCCAGGCCGAGCGGGCGCTCGGCTACGTGGAGCTATACGGCGCCTACGTGGAGACGGAGGCCCGCTTCGACGACGCCCGGCTGGCCGCTCTGTGGAACGGGCTCGACGACGAGGACCGGCGCCGCTTCTGTTTCGACCCGGCCGCCATCGACTGGTCGCAGTACGTGCACGACGTGCACCTGCCCTCCATCGTCCACCACGCCCGGGTCCGGACGAAGCCGGGCGGGCGTGGCGGGACGACCCGGGCCGAGCGGGGCCGGCGGGCCGTACTCGCCCCGGAGCGCACCCTGGCCGTCTTCGACCTGGAGAACACGCTCATCGCCTCCAACGTGGTCGAGTCCTACGCCTGGCTGGCCAGCCGGCACATGGACCGGGGCGAACGAATCCGGTTCGTGGCCCGCATGCTGGCCGAGGCTCCGTCGCTCCTGGCGCTCGACCGGCGCGACCGGGGCGACTTCCTGCGCCACTTCTACCGCCGCTATGAAGGCGCGCCGCTCGCCCGGGTGCAGACTGACGCCTGGGAGCTGTTCTCCGACCACCTGCTGGAGAAGTCGTTCCCGGAGGGGATCCGCCGTGTGCGCGAGCACCGCCGCCTGGGCCACCGGACGATGCTCCTGACCGGCGCCCTCGACTTCGTGATCGAACCCCTGCGGCCCCTGTTCGACGACGTCGTCTGCGCCCGGCTCGACCGGCGCGACGGCCGCCTGATCGGCCAGCTCACCGAGGCGCCGCCCACCGGCGAGGCCCGGGCCCTGCTGCTGGCCGCCTACGCCGAGCGGGAAGGCCTGGCCCTCACCGAGGCCGTGGCCTACGCCGACTCCGCCTCCGACCTGCCCATGCTCGAGTCCGTCGGCTACCCCGTCGCCGTCAACCCCGAGCCCAGGCTGGCCACCATCGCCCGCCGCCGGGGCTGGCACGTCGAGCACTGGTCCAAGGCCCCCGGCGGCCCCCGGCCATTGCTGCCCATGGGGGCCCAGCCATGAAAGCCCAGCCATGAAAGCACTGCGGTTCACGCGATCGGTGCCGCGGTTCGCGGCCGCCCGGCTGGTCGACGGGCTGTCGCCGGGCGGCGGGGCGACGAGGAACAGGTTGCGGTGGGCCCGGTCGCGGCGGGCTCGCTTGCGGTAGTGGCCGGCCAGCTCGTTGGCAGCGATGCGGTAGAGCCACGGCGCCAGGCCGCCGCCTCGCCACTCGAAGCTGTCGAGTCGCCCCCAC
>CAZCVW010000059.1:0-13053 GCA_964502185.1 uncultured Burkholderiales bacterium | reverse complement strand
CGTTCGCGGCGGCCACGTTCTCGAGCCCACCCCGCCGGGCCCGTTCCTGGGCGCCGCCCAGCAAGAGGGGCGGGAGGCGCAGACCGCGACGGATCAGCAGGGCCCCGACCCCGGCCGGTCCCCCCAACTTGTGGGCGCTGACCGCCAGCAGGTCGGCGCCGAGGGCGGCGAAGTCCACGGCCACGTGCCCGGCCGCGGTCGCCGCGTCGACCAGGGTGAGGACGCCCCGCTCCCGGCAGGCGGCGGCCACTTCGGCGGCGGGCTGGGTGGTACCCACCTCGTGGTTGGCCAGTTGGAGGCAGACCAGGGCGGTATCCGGGCCGACACCGGCCATCATCGCCTGCGGATCCACCCGCCCGGTGCGGTCCACCCCGACGAGGAGAACCCGTCCCGCCCGGTGCGCCGCCTCCAGCACGGCGGAGTGTTCGACGGCGCTGGCCACGATCCGGGGCGTCTGGCCGCCGAGGTTTTGGGCGTCGGCCCCGCGGCCCGCCCGGGCGGCCGCGCCGAACACCGCCATGTTGACGGCCTCGGTGGCCCCCGACGTGAAGACGACCTCCCGGGGACGGGCGCCGAGGAAGGCGGCCACCTGGGCCCGGGCGTCCTCGAGGGCGAAGCGGGCCGTGCGCCCCTCCTGGTGGACCCGTCCGGGATCGCCGGGCCGGTCGAGCCAGCCGAGCATCGCCTCCCGGGCGGCGGGGCGCAGAGCGGTGGTGGAGGCGTGGTCGAGGTAGGCGCGGGGCACCGGAAGACGGTAAGGTGCCTCAGACGCAGGTGACGCAGTGGGCGTCGCCCGCGGGCCGGCTTTCGGCGAACTGCGGGTTCGTCTCGCCGTAGAGCCCGGCCAGCATCCCGCGGATCATGCCGCGGTCGACGGCGCAGACCACGTGGGGGAACTGCTGGGCCGCCTCCCCGAAGGGGCACTGCTCGGCGACGATCATGAGCGACCCGTCCCGCGACTCGGCGTGGGCGGCGAACCCGTGGGCGGTCAGGGCATCGGCCACCGACGAGACGGCGTTGCGCACCGAGCGGTGACCCTCGGACGGCTCCATCTGGGCGGCCAGGACCCGGCCGTAGTCGTAGCCCACCTCTTCGGCCATCGTGGTGGCCTGCTCGGGGGGCAGCAGTTCCAGGGACCGGGCCAGCAGGGTGGCGAGGAGGTTGTCGCGCCGGGGCGGGAACGACACGGCGGTGCCGGTCAGGGTCTCCCGCAGCTGGTAGCGCTTCGACGGGCGCCCGGCCGACTCGCCCCGGGCCAGGTCGACGTGGAGGTAGCCCCCGGCGGCCAGCTTGTCGAGATGATGGCGGGCGACGTTGGGGTGCAGATCGAAGTGCTCGGCCACCTCCGAGCTGGTGTGGCCGCCGGCGGCGCCCTTCAGGAACAGGTAGATCTCCCGCCGGGTCGGGTCGCCGAATGCGTTGCTCAACGAGCTGACTGCGGCGGTGAACTCGTCCGCGCTCAAAGCTTCCCGATCCACGTTGATATTCTACTGGTTCCGTAGTGGAAATTCCCGACGTCACCGGCGGCCAGTCGGTCAGGAGGCTTCTGCATGCCCACCGAGGCAGCCGTGATCGAGGCCTTGCGCCCGGTCCAGGACCCCGAACTTCGCCGTTCCATCGTCGATCTCGAGATGGTGAAAGCCGTCAGCATCGACGCGTCCGGCGTGAGAGTCAGCGTGGCGCTGCCCGCCACCGAATATCCCCAGCGCAACGGACTGCGCGATCTGGTGACCGACGCGGTCGCCGCCCTGCCCGGTGCCGGGCGGGTGTCCGTCGACCTGTCGGTGATGGACGAAGCCGACCAGCGCCACCTCGCCGCCCGGTTGCGACCCGCCGGCCCGGACGGGACCAAGGAAAACCCCTTCACCCACTCGGCGACCCGGGTCATCGCCGTCTCCTCCGGCAAGGGCGGGGTCGGGAAGTCGTCGGTCACCACCAACCTGGCCGTGGCCCTGGCCCGGGCCGGCCACCATGTCGCCGCCGTCGACGCCGACGTCTGGGGCTTCTCCATGCCCCGGATGCTGGGCGTCGACCGTCCGCCCATGCTGGTCGACCAGATGATCGTGCCGCCCTCGGCCCACGGCGTGAAGCTGATCTCCATGGGCTTCTTCGCCCGGGAGGACCAGCCGGTGATCTGGCGGGGCCCGATGCTCCACAAGGCCCTCGAGCAGTTCCTCACCGACGTGTACTGGGGCCAGCCCAAGTTCCTGATCGTCGACATGCCCCCCGGGACGGGCGACATTGCGCTGTCGATGGCCCAGTTCCTCCCCCGGGCCGAGGTGATCGTGGTCACCACCCCCCAGCAGGCGGCCCAGAAGGTCGCCCAACGGGCGGCGGGGATGGCCCAGAAGGTCAACCTGTCGGTCGTCGGCGTGGTCGAGAACATGTCGTACTTCCGGGGCGACGACGGCAAGGCCTACGAGATCTTCGGCGCGGGCGGCGGCCAGGAGCTGGCCGACTCCCTCGGCGTCCCCCTCCTCGGCCAGATCCCCCTCGTCTCCGCGCTCCGGGAAGGCGGCGACGAGGGCCGGCCGATCACCGTGACGGATCCGGACAACGAGGCGTCGAAGGTGTTCTTCGAGATGGCCCGGCGTCTGGCCGACGAGATGGCTCCGAAGAAGGTCTACCGATCTGAACTAAAAATCCTGGGATGACCTTGCTGGCCCTTCTCCGCTACGAGCCGCTCGTCAAGATCGAGATCGGGCCGTTGTCCGTCTCGCCCCACGGGCTCGGCATCGCCATCGGCTTCCTGCTCGGCTCCTACTTCTTCCTGAAGTGGTGCCGGGAGGCGGGGCTGATCGACGACCAGGTCTATTCGCTGATCAACCGGGCGGCCGTCGGCTCGATCATCGGCGCCCGGGTCGCCTACGTCATCAACCACCCCGGCGACTTCGACAACCCGTTGGAGATCTTCGCGGTCTGGAAGGGCGGCATCTCGCTGCTCGGCGGTATCGGCGGGGCCGTCATCGCCGGCATCCCCAAGATGCGCTCGGAGGGCCTGTCCTTCTGGAAGATCATGGATCTGGCCGTGCCCTGTGTGGTCATGGGCATCGTCGTCGGCCGGATCGGCGACCTCGTCATCGCCGACCACCTGGGCAAGCCCACCGACTTCTTCCTCGGCTACGTCTGCCCCCGGGTCGAGACGGGCTCGCCCTGCCTTGCCCCCGTGGGCGAGGCCGTGCACCAACCGGCGCTCTACGACCTGTTCTCGGCCACCCTCCTGCTTCTCGTCCTCCTCCGGCTGCGGCGCAAGAAGCGCTACGACGGCTTCCTCACGCTGTTCTTCGGTGCCTGGTACGGCGCCGGCCGCCTCATGGAGGACTTCTTCCGCATCGACGAGACCCACGGCACCGGCCTCACCGGGAGTCAGTGGACGGCCATCACCGTCATGTCGCTCTGCCTCTCCGGCCTCCTCATCAAGCGCGACACCCCCTGGCGGAGCGGCAAGGGGGCCTTCGCCTCGTATCCCAAGGGGCAGAGGCCCGCAGAGCCGGAGGTCGAGCCAGCGGTCGACGATGAGGCGGCAACGGAGGAACCGGAGCAGGCCTCGGTCCCGCCGATGATCATGACCGGGCCCTCGGAGGACGAGCGTGAGCCCGAGGATTCCGGGGCGTGACTCAGGAACGCCGGTTGCGCCCGGGCCGGTAGCATGCGGCCGCACCGTCCGGCCCACCGGCCTCTCGTCAGATTCGCCGTCAGCGACAAGGAAGCGAGACATGGAAGTCAAGATCGGGGTTGTCTACTCCGCCCGGGAGCTCACCATCGAGACCGACGGGCAGGCCGATGAGATCGTGGCCGCCGTCGAGGCCGCGCTGGCCAACGGCGCCCCCGTCCTGTGGCTCAACGACAAGAAGGGCAAGCGGGTCGGCGTCGCCGCCGACAAGGTCGCCTACGTCGAGATCTCCGAGGAGGACGCCGTCAAGCGGGTCGGGTTCGGCTCGCCCTAACTTTGGCCACCACGCCGGACCTTCTCGGGCGCCGGCTGCTGTTCTTCACCGGCAAGGGGGGCGTCGGGAAGAGCACCGTCTCCGCCGCCACCGCCCTCCTCGCGGCCGAGCACGGCCAGCGCGTTCTGCTGGTCTCCGCCGACGGCCGGGGCGATATCGCCTCGTTCTTCGAGCGCCCGCCCGTCCGGTTCAAGCCGGAGCTGGTCTACCCGGGCCTCTCGGCGCTGGCCATCGACACCGAGGCCTCACTCCAGGAGTACCTGCGGCTCAACCTGAGGGTGCCGCTCCCCGCCCCGGTCGGGCCCCTGGCCAAGGTCTTCGACTTCGTGGCCACGGCCGCCCCCGGCGTGAAGGAGATCCTCACCGTCGGCAAGATCTGCTGGGAGGTGCGGGAGGCGGCCGAGGGCCGGGCCCCGTGGGATCTGGTCGTGGTCGACGCGGCCGACACCGGCCACGTCGTCGGCCAGCTCGGTGCCCCCCAGGCCATCGAGGAGCTCGTCGCCGTCGGACCGATCCGGGCCCAGACGGGTTGGATGGGCGCGATCCTCTCCGACCCGGCCGTCACCGCCCTCAACGTGGTCGTAACCCCGGAGGAGATGCCGGTGGCCGAGACGATCGAGCTGGTCGCCCGGGTGCGGGCCGAGCTGCCCGTCCCCCTCGGCGCCGTGGTCGTGAACCGGGTCCTGCCCGAACTCTTCACCACCACCGAGGAGTCGACGTTCGAGCGGCTGCGGGAGCCGGCCCGCCTCGCCGCGCTGTCGAAGGTGGCGGGCGCCGGCGTGGAGGAGGTGTTCGAGGCCGCCGAGCTGGCCGTCACCCTGCGGCGCACCCGGGCTGCCCACCTGAGCCACCTGCGGGAGACGGTGGACCTGCCCCTCCTCTACCTGCCCGAGATGTTCGTGCGGGCGGGGGGCATGCGGGTCACCCGGATGGTGGCCGACGCGCTCGGCGAGGAGCTCGGATGAACGATGGTGGCCTCGACCGGCTGCTGGCGGCCAAGGAGATCGCGGTCTTCTGCGGCCCGGGCGGGGTGGGCAAGACGTCGGTGGCCGCCGCCGCGGCGGCCGGGGCCGCCGTACGCCTCGGGGGGAAGATCCTGGTCGTCACCGTCGACCCGGCCAAGCGCCTGGCCGACGCTCTGGGGCTCGCCGGCGGACTCGGCAACCTGGAGCGGGTCGTGCCCGCCGACCGGTTCACGGCCGCCGGCCTCGAGCCCCGGGGCGAGCTCTTCGCCGCCATGCTCGACACCAAGCGGTCCTGGGACGACCTCGTGCTCCGCCACGCCCAGGACGAGGAGACGGCCTACCGGATACTCGACAACCGGCTCTACCACAACATCACGGCCCGCTTCGTCCAGAGCCACGACTACATCGCCATGGAGCGGCTCCACGAGATCCACCAGACGGGCACGTACGACCTGATCGTCGTGGACACCCCACCCTCCCGGAACGCCCTCGATTTCCTGGAGGCGCCGGAGCGCATGGCGGAATTCTTCGGCGGGCGCCTGCTCCGCTGGCTGACGATGCCGTACCGGCTGGGCGGCCGCCGCGGCGCCCGGGTCGTCAACCTGGCCAGCAAGCCCTTCTACCAGGTGGCCGACCGCCTGCTGGGCAGCCAGTTCCTCGAGGACATCGCCGAGTTCTTCGTCAACTTCCAGGGCATGTACGAGGGGTTCGTGACCCGGGCCCGGGCCGTCGAGCGGCTCCTGGGTGACCGGCGCACCACCTTCGTGGTCGTCTCCACGCTGGAGTCGGCCCCGCTGGCCGAGGCCGAGTTCTTCGCCTCCGAACTCACCGCCCGCGGACTGCACCTCGGCGGCCTCGTCCTCAACAAGACGCTGCCCGACTACCTGCTCTCCAAGGAGGCTGATTCCTCGGCCCGGCTCCTCTGCCGCGACCCGGATCCGGCGGCGGCGACTGTGGTTAGTGGAACGGGGGCCACAGGAAAAGCACTGGACGAAGCCGCCGTCCGGCGGGTTCTGCGGACGGTCGGGGAGTCGTTCCTCAACTTCAACTTGGTGGCCAAGCGGGAGTCCGAGCTGCGCGCCGAACTGACCGCTGCCCCCGAACTCGTGCTGCGGGTGCCCTATTTCGAGTCCGACATCCACGACCTCTCCGGTCTGGCCCGCCTAGGGGAGTTCCTGTACGGGGCGCCCTAATCTGTGCCGCATGGACTGCGAAGCAGTTTCGTCGGCGAAACCGACGTGACGCCCGATCTGCTGCTGGCCCATTACCACGAGATCGGACTCAAGGGCCGGAACCGTCCCCGGTTCGAGCGCGCCCTGCGGGCGAATTTGGAGCGGGCGCTCGGTGACTCGGCCGCCCGGGTCCGCCTCGTCAGCGGCCGGGTGGAGATCCGCGAACCCAAGCCGGACGCGCTGGAGCGGGTCACCCGGGTGTTCGGGGTGGCCAACGTGGCGCCGGCGCTGGTCGCCGTCGCCGACCTCGACGCGATCGTGGCCCGGGCTCTGGAAGTGGCCGAGGACGCGGACCTCGGCGCCCCGTTCACCACCTTCGAGGTGCGGGCGCGGCGCGCCCGGACCTCCTTTTCCGACAACAGCCAGCGGGTGAACGAGGTGGTGGGTGACGCCATCCGCCTCCGCCTCGGCAAGCGGGTCGACCTCTCCAACCCGCAGTGCAGTATCCGCATCGAGATCGTGCACGACTCGGCTTATGTCTCCGCCCTCAAGGTTCCCGGGCCGGGCGGGCTGCCGGTGGGCACCGGCGGTTCTGTCATCACGCTGCTGTCGGCCGGGATCGACTCGCCCGTGTCGACGTGGCGGATGATGCGCCGGGGCGCCGATCCGATCGGCGTCCATTTCCACGGCCAGCCTTTCACCGACCGCTCCTCGGAACGCAAGGTGGAGGAACTGGTGTCGGTGCTGGCCCGCTGGGGCTACCGGCGGCCGTGGTGGTCGGTGCCGATGGGTGAGGCGCAGCGGGAGATCACCCTGTCGGCCCCGTCGCCGCTGCGGGTCCTGCTCTACCGGCGGCTCATGCTGCGGGTGGCCGAGGGGATCGCCGCCCGCCAGCACGCCCTGGCCCTGGTCACCGGGGAGAGCCTGGGGCAGGTCGCCTCCCAGACCCTGGAGAACATGGCCGCGGTGGGCTCCGTAGCCACCCTGCCGCTGCTGCGCCCGCTGGTCGGCACGGACAAGATCGAGATCATCGACGAGGCCCGCCGGATCGGCAGCTACGACGTCTCGGCCGAAGCCCACCAGGACTGCTGCACCCTCTTCGAGCCCCGGGACCCGGCCACCCACGCCTCCGCCGCCGAACTCGATCGGGCCGAAGCGGGCTACGACGTGGCGGCCCTGGTGGAGGACTGTCTCACTCGGGCCGTGCAGCACCCCGTTTCCTGACAAGCCCTCCGTTACGATTCCCGGGTAGTGCTCGACTACCACCTGCACCTGCTCCGCCACGGGGAAGACGGTCCCTACCGGGCCGAACAGGTCCGCGCCTACGCCGAGCTGGCTGCCGCCCGCGGCGTCGAAGAGATCTGCCTCACCGAGCACCTCTTCCGTTTCCGCCAGGCCGACCGCCTCCTGGCCGACTGGTGGGACGCCGATCCCGACGGCCGCCTGCGGGCCCAGACCGCGGTCTACTGGGCCGAGCACGCCACCGGCGACCTTGACGCCTACGTGGAGGCCGTCCTCGAAGCGGCCCAGGACCCGGCCCAAAACCCGGCCCCCAATGAGCAGCCCAGCGCCGGGCAGCCGCGGGCCCGCATCCGGCTCGGGCTGGAGGTCGACTACTACCCGGGCCGCATGGGCGAGGTGGCCGAGCTCCTGGCTGGCTACCCGTTCGACCTGTTGCTCGGCTCGGTCCACTGGCTGGGTTCCTGGGGCTTCGACCAGCTCGCCGATCCCCTCGTCGAGGAGCAGTGGAGCACCCGGGAACTGGAAGCGATCTGGGACGCCTACGTGGCGGCCATGGAGGAACTGTCGGCCACCCGGACCACCGACGTGCTGGCCCACCCCGACCTGGCCAAGGTGAGCGGGGCGGTGCCGGGTGACCCGGGCCCGTGGTACGACCGCCTGGCCAAGGCCGCGGCCGAGAACGGCCTCGCGGCCGAGGTTTCCAGCGCCGGCTGGCGCAAGCCGGTGGGCGAGGCCTACCCGGCCCCCGCCCTCCTCGATCGCTTCCGGGCGGCCGGGGTGCCCGTGACCACTGCGTCGGATGCCCACGAGCTGTCCCAGGTGGCCGACGGCACCGACCGCCTCCGGCGTCTGCTCGACGCGGCCGGCTACACCGAGCTGGCCACCTTCGCCGACCGCCGGTTCACCCCCCGGAGTCTCTGAGCCCGCCATGGCTTCTCTCGTCGAGCTCGCCCGGTCCTACACCCGGCTGGCGGGCGACGACCTCGCCCACCTCCAGCGCCTCACCGCCAACTGGGGGATGCTCGCCGACCTGTGCTTCGCCGACCTGCTGCTCTTCGCCCCCATGGCCGGGGAGGAGGGTCATCGCTTCGTGATCCTGGCCCAGGTCCGGCCGACCACCGACCAGACGCTGTACCGGGAGGACATGGTTTCCACCGTGGTCGACGAGGTCGAGCGCCCGCTCGTCGCCCGGGTGTGGCGCCTCGGTGAGATCGGCGTCGGCGACGCGGCCGTGATCGGGCAGACGACCGAGCGGGCCAACGTGCAGGCCATCCCCGTCCGCCACCGGGGCAAGGTCATCGCCCTCGTCACCCGGGAGGCGGCCACCACCACCGGCCGGCGACCGGGCGAACTCGAGCGCTTCTACTTCGAGATCTTCGACCGCTTCGCCCGCATGATGCACGAGGGCAGCTTCCCCTTCCGCGGCGAGTCGGGCGTCCCCGAGGAGGCGCCCCGGGTGGGCGACGGCGTGCTCTTCCTCGACGCCGAGGGGCGGGTCCGGTTCGCCAGCCCCAACGCGGTGAGCTCCTTGCACCGCATGGGGATCCACGCCAACGCCCAGGGCCAGCTCCTCACCGAGATCGGCATGGAGGACGACGCCGTCCGCACGGCCGCCTCGGCGCTCACACCCGTCACCGAAGAGCTGGAGTGGGGCGAGACGTCGATGATGGTGCGGGTCATCCCGCTGCTCGACTCCGGGGAGCCCAACGGCTCGCTCATGCTGGTGCGGGACGTGTCCGAGCTGCGGCGCCGGGACCGCATGCTCCTCTCCAAGGACGCCACCATCCGGGAGATCCACCACCGGGTGAAGAACAACCTGCAGACGATCGCCTCCCTGCTGCGTCTCCAGAGCCGCCGGCTCGACTCACCCGAGGCGAAGCAGGCGCTGGCCGAGTCGGTGCGCCGCATCCGCTCCATCGCTCTCGTCCACGAGACCCTGGCCTACGAGGCGGGGAACACCGTGCCCTTCGGTGACGTGATCCGACCGCTGGTCCGGGTGGTGGAGGACGGGCTGGTCGGCCCGGACCGCCGGGTCCGTTTCCGGGTCGAGGGGGACCCCGGCGACCTGCCGGCCGAGGTGGCCACACCGCTGGCCGTCGTGCTCACCGAACTGCTCCAGAACGCCGTGGAGCACGGGTTCCCGGAGGGGACCGAGACCGGCTCGGTCACCGTGCGGCTGGCCCGGGAGGGCGACGAGGCCGTGGTCGACGTCATCGACGACGGCGTGGGCCTGCCCCCCGACTTCTCGCCCGAGCGGGCCACCGGCCTCGGCCTGTCGATCGTCCGGACGCTGATCCAGAGCGAACTGGCGGGCTCGATCACCATGAAGAACGACGGCGGCACGTGGGTGCACCTGCGGGTTCCGGTGGCGGCCGTGCCCCGCGTCGAGCGTTAGGCCGCCAACCCTGAGGCTTCATCCTGGGTTTGCCAGATTGTAATTGGCAATGTGTAGGTTGCCCCTGTGCCGAACTTCCCCAGCAGGCTCATCGTCCTCGCTGTGCTCGCCGTCACCGCCACCCCCAGCCCCGTTGACGCGGCGCGCCGGGCGTGTGGCGAACCTGCCGCCCGCACGGAGAAGGTCGGCGGGCTGCCCGATGACACCGGAGAGGTATCCGGCCTCGCCGCCTCCGCCAAGCACCCCGGCGTCGGCTGGTTCATCCGGGACTCGGGCCAGCCCGCCAGCCTCTATGCCCTGCGGCTCGACCGGCAGGGCGCCCACGTCCGCGAGGTCCGGGTGCGCGGCGCCCGCAACACCGACTGGGAGGACGTGAGTTACTCGATCGGTCCCGACGGCCGCGGCCGCCTGTGGATCGTGGAGAGCACCCAGTCCGGGAAGGACCCGTTCGTCTACGAGGTGATCGAGCCCAACCCGGCCAAGGCCCGGGCCGCCGCCGTGCTGCACCGCTACCGGTACAGCTATCCGGATGACGGGATGGAGAACACCGAGGCCAGCTTCATCTGGGACGGCGACCTGGTGCTGGTGACCAAGACGAACCCGCCGCGGGTGTACCGCTTCGCCTCGCTGCGACCCGGGGTCGTCAACCAACCGGTGCTCGTGGGTGTGTTGCAGGGGTCCAAGCGCGTGTCGGTGGTGCGGCCGGCACCCGACCGGCGCACCCTGGTCGCGTCCGACCACGAACGGCTGACCGTGTACCGGGCCGCCAGTGGAGGGAGTCGTGAGGCCGAGCACATCAGCGCCTTCACGGGCAAGGCGCCCGCCCGCTCCGAGGTCGTCGCCCCGGGCGACAACGTGGAGGCCGGCGACTTCTTCCCCGCCGGCTCCTGCGACATGGTCCTGCTGTCCGAGCGCCGCCACACATATCGCTCCTTCGCCGCCCGCAACTAGGGGACGACGATCGTCAGGTTGTCCCGCTCGTAGGCGAACTCGAGTTTCTCCACGTCGCCCAGGTGGTCGCCGTCGACCTGGTAGGGGAACGGCGACGGGCCGGTTACGGTGAGCGACTCGAGGCCCGACCGGCTAACGATGCGGGGGTGGCGGCGCAGGTTGCCGAAGGCGAGCGACGACGCCACCGCGCTGATCACCGGGGCGAAGCTCAGCGTCTTGAAGGCGGTCACCGACAGCGGCGAATCCAGGTTGGCCTCCGGCGCCACCACCAGGGGGCGGGTGTGGAGGTAGGTGTACGGGCTGGTCTTCGACACGATGGCCAGGTAGCAGCCTTCGATCAGCTCGTCGCCGGCCTGGATGTTGAACCGGGGCCGGCTGTGGTCGTAGTGCTTGAACCAGGTGAGGAAGGCGCTGGCCACGAACAGCGGATGGCCGGCGTAGCGCTTGAGCTCGTTGCGCTTCTCGACCTGGGCGACCACGGCGGCGTCGAACCCGAGGCCGGCGTGGAACAGAAAGCGACGCCCGTTCACCGCCCCCAGCCCGATGCGGCGGTAGGAGTGCCGGTGTAGCGAGGCCAGCAGTTGCCCGGTCGCTTCGAGGGGATCCTTGGAGATCCCGATGGTGCGGGCGAAGACGTTGGTGGAGCCGCCCGGCAGGGGCGCCATCGCCGTGTCCGTACCGGCCAGGCCGTTGGCGGTCTCGTTGAGCGTGCCGTCGCCGCCGAGGGCCACGACCACGTCCGTCCCGTCGTGGGCGGCCCCCCGGGCGAGCCGTTCGGCGTGGCCCCGCCGCTCGGTCTCCACGACAGTGACATCGTGGTCGGCGGCCAGCGCCTTCTGGATCACGACCCGTGACCTTGGCGTCACTGACGACGCGGTGGGATTGACGATAAGCAGAACCCGCACGATCAGACGTTACGGGAAGCCGATCACCTACCCGGTGCTCGCCGCCGCGCTCGTCCCGTGAGCTAGAAGAATCTGTGGCATGCACGAGTGGGAAAACCGGCCACCCGGAGCCGCACCCGGTCGGGAGTCCGCCGCCTCCGCCCGGCCCGCCATTACGCTCGCAGCGTCGGCGCCCCAGGACCCCAGCCCGCGGAGGTGCACCGTGGCCTACGAGCCGTTGGCCGCCGAGCTCTCCCGGATGGAGCGGATCGGCGACGCCATCTCTGACTTCGCCGGGGACGAGGGCCTCCGCCTCGTGCTCGCCGTCCTCGGCACCGTCATCGCCGTCCGGGTGGTGCGCATCGCGCTCTACCGGTCCCGGCGCCGGTTGGAGGCCTCCAGCCTGGCCGCCCGGGGCGTCTCCGACCCCGGCCGGATCCAGGCGCTCTTCGACGTCCTCAACTACCTCGGCGTGGCGGTGGTGGTCGCGGTGGGGGGCCTCTCCGCCCTCTCTGTTCTCGGCGTCAACACCGGCGCCATCCTGGCTTCGGCCGGGGTGCTCGGCTTCGCCGTCGGCTTCGGCGCCCAGACGATGGTCAAGGATCTGCTGAACGGGCTGTTCCTGCTGGCCGAAGGCCAGTACACGATCGGCGACACGATCGAGGTGAACGGCGTGAGCGGTGTCGTGGAGCGGGTGACATTGCGCACCACCACGCTGCGGAATCCCAACGGGGACGTGCACATCGTTCCCTCCGGCGACGTCCGGCTGGTGACGAACAAGTCGAAGGGCTGGGCGCGGGTGTCCATCGACGCCGGGCTGACGTACTCGACGCCGGTCGAGCGGGCCGTGGAGGTGCTGGAGGGCTACTGCGCCGAACTGGCCGCCGACCCGGAACTGGCCGGTGTCCTCATGGAGGAGCCCGAGGTGCTCGGGGTGGAGGCCTTCCAGGACCACCAGTACGTCGTGCGGGTGGTGGCCAAGGTGCCGTCCAACCGCACCCAGGCGGCCGAGCGCCGCATGCGGCGGATGTTGCGCAACACGTTCGAGCGTGAGGGCATCGAGGCGCCCGCTCCGCCCACGACGCCGCCCGCCGCTGCTCCCAAACCTTGAGGCCCCAACCCTTGAACAACGATTCGCTGGCGGCCATCACCGCCGAAGTGGTCAACTGCCGGGCCTGCCCCCGCCTGGTGGCGTGGCGGGAGGAGGTGGCCGGGAACCCCCGGCCGGCCTTCCGGGACGAGCCCTACTGGGGCCGCCCCATCCCCGGTTTCGGCGACCCCTCCGCCCGGCTGGTGGTGGCCGGGCTGGCGCCCGCCGCCCACGGCGGCAACCGGACAGGGCGCGTCTTCACCGGCGACCGGTCGGGCGACTGGTTGTTCCGGGCCATGCACCGGGCGGGGTTCGCCAACCAGCCCACGTCGGTCTCGGCCGACGACGGCCTGCAGCTGATCGGCGCCTGGGTGACGGCGGCGGTGCGCTGCGCCCCGCCCGGCAAC
>CAZCVW010000058.1:0-13169 GCA_964502185.1 uncultured Burkholderiales bacterium | reverse complement strand
CCGAGCTGGTCGAGCATGTGGTCGAAGAAGGGGATGCCGGTCGACACGTCGGCCTGACCGCCGCCGTCGAGGTCGAGGCTGATCTCGATCTCCGTTTCCTTGGTCGAGCGCTTCTGCACCGATGTGCGGGCCATCACGCCAAAACCTCCTTCAGGGCGCCGAGGAAGGCGTCGTTCTCGTCGGGGCGACCGACGGTCACCCGCAGGCAGCCCTCCAGCCGGGGCCAGCGGGAGAAGTCCCGCACCAGCACGCCGGCTCGCAGCAGGGCTTCCCACACCTCGCCGCCGCGATCCTCCGAGGGCTCGGGTTTAGTGATACGGAACAGGATGAAGTTCGCGCCCGACGGGAAGGCGTCGACCCCGTCGAGGTCGGCCAGGGCGGCGGCCATGCGCTGGCGCTCGGACACGATGGCCTCGACCCGGGCCCGCATCTCGTCCCGCCAGCCGAGAGCGACGGTACCGGCCAGCTGCGTGGCGACCGAGAGATGATAGGGCAGCACGACCTTGTCGAGGTCGCCGATCAGCCAGCTGGGACCCACGCAGAAGCCGAGGCGGGCGGCGGCCAGGGACCAGACCTTGGAGTAGGTGCGGACCACGGCCACGGGCACGTCCTCGGCCACCAGCTTGATCGGACTCCACGGGGCGAACTCGGCGTAGGCCTCGTCCACCACCAGCAGCCCGCCCACGGCCGTGACGGCCTCGAGCAGCGCTGTCACCGTCTCTTCGGATTCGACCAGGCCGGTCGGGTTGTTCGGGCTGGTGAGGAAGACGACCGTGGGCTCGTGTTCGGCCACCAGCGCAGCGGCCGCCTCGGTGTCGAGCGTGAAGTCGGCCCGCCGCTCTCCGGTGACGAGCCCCGTGCCGGTGATGCGGGCGATGTGGGCGTGGAGCACGTAGGACGGCTCGAACACCATCGCCCGCCGGCCGGGACCGCCGTAGGCCAGGAGGATCGTCTGGAGCACCTCGTTGGAGCCGTTGGCGCAGAAGAGGTTGATGCCGGCGTGGCCGACGAAGGCGCCCAGCGCCGCCCGGAGGTCGGTGGCGGCCCGGTCGGGGTAGCGGTTGAGGTCGACCCGGCTCAGGTGCTCGTGCCAGGCGGTGACGAACTCGGGCGGCGGCGGGAACGGGCTCTCGTTGGTGTTGAGCCGCACGGTCACGTCGATCTGGGGCGAGTGGTAGCCGGTCAGCTCGACGAGGTCGTCTCTCAGCCTGGGGCCGGGACGCTCGCTCATGTGTCGCGCTCCGCGCTCATGTGGTCGCGCCGCGCAGGCGGACGGAGCGGGCGTGGGCCTCGAGTCCCTCGACGTCGGCGAAGGCGGCGACGTAGGACGCCACCCGGGCCAGGGCACTCTCGTCGAGACCGACGACGTGCGTGTGCTTGCAGAAGTTGGCCACCCGCAGCGCTCCGGAGAAGCGGGCGGTGCGGGCGGTGGGCAGCACGTGGTTGACGCCGGCCACGTAGTCGCCGACCGAAGCGGGGGCGAAGTGGCCGCAGAACACGGCGCCCGCGTGGCGCACCAGCGGCACCAGGGCGGCCGGGTCGGCGTTCATGAGCTGGAGGTGCTCGGGGGCCACGAAGTTCGACACCACCATGGCCTGCTCGGGCCCCTCCACCAGGACGATCCGGCCGCCGGTGGACAGGGTGGATTCGATGTCGGCCCGCCGGGGCGAGGTGGCCAGGAGCTCCTCGGTGGCGACCTCCACGGCGGCGGCCAGATCATCCGACCAGGTGACCAACAGGGCGGCGCCGCCCGGGCCGTGTTCGGCCTGGGCCATGAGGTCGATGGCGACGTACTCCGGCGGGGCGGAGTCGTCGGCCACCACGACCAGCTCGGAGGGCCCGGCGGTCGCCTCGATGCCCACGACGCCGGCCACTTCCCGCTTGGCCAGGGTCACGTAGATGTTCCCGGGGCCGACGATCACGTCGACCGGCCGGATGCTCTCGGTGCCGTAGGCCAAAGCGGCGATGGCCTGGGCGCCGCCCACCCGGTAGACCTCCTCGAGACCGAGCAGAGCGGCGGCGGCCAGCGTGGCCTGCGGCACGGCACCGTCGGGACCGGGGGGCACGCACAGGGCGATCTCGCTCACCCCGGCGACCTGGGCCGGGATGACCGTCATCAGCACGGTGGAGGGGTAGACGGCCCGCCCGCCGGGCACGTAACAGCCGGCCCGGTCGACCGGCCGGATCAGGTTGCGGATGACGATGCCTTCCCGCTCGTAGCGGGTCTCGGACTCCACCTGGGTGCGGTGGTAGGCCATGATCTGGTCGCGGGCGAACTCCAGCGCCTCCCGGAAGGCGGGCGGCAGCGTGGCCAGGGCCTCGGCGATGTCGCCCCGGCCGACCCGCAGCTCCTCGAGCTGGCAGCCGTCGAAACGGGCGGTGAGGTCCCGGAGGGACTCGTCACCCCGCTTCCGGACGTCGGAGATGATTTCGCGGACCGCGTCGAGCGGGCCGTCGCCTTCAGGTTCGGGGCGAGCCAGAACAGTGGCGAGGTCGCCGTCGAAGCCGCGCAAGTCGAGCCGGGAGAACATCGGAATCAGGAATTCTACTTTCCGGCCGGGATTATCGGGTAAGGATCGGTTTATCGAGTAAGGATTCCGGGCCGTGGCCCGAGCCGACTCAGACCTCGCCGAACTGTCCAGCCTCCGTTCGCAGCTCGAAGAGCTGTCCAGCCGCGTCGCCGCTCTCGCCGAGCGGTACGCCTCCACCCCCGACTCGGCCGTGGCCGTCGAGCTCTACGAGGCCGAACGCGCCCTCGTGAGCGCCGGCCGCGTCCTCGACCGGGCCCTCACCGCCCTCACGGAGCTGGCCCGGTAACCGGCGCCGGAGCGCTCGGAACCCGGGCGGACGGGCAGATGTCGGCCAGGAGGCACTCTTCGCAGCGGGGTTTGCGGGCCAGGCAGACCTGGCGGCCGTGGAGGATGAGGCGGAGCGAGAACCCGCCCCACTCCTTGGGCGGGAGCATCCCGGCGATCTCGTGCTCGACCTTGACGGGGTCGTCGGACTCGGTGAGGCCGAGGCGGCGGGAGAGCCGGCCGACGTGGGTGTCGACGGGCAGGCCGGGAAGGTCGAAGGCCACCGAGCGCACGACGTTGCCGGTCTTGCGGCCGACACCGAGCAGCGTCACGAGGTCCTCCAGGGCAGCCGGCACCTCGCCGTCGTAGCGCTCCTCGAGGGCCCGGCCCAGGCCGATCAGGCTCTTCGTCTTGTTGCGGTAGAACCCGGTCGGGAAGATCACCGACTCGACTTCTTCCGGGTCCGCCTTGGCCAGGTCGGCGGGCGTCGGCCAGCGCCGGAACACCCCGGGGGTGACCATGTTCACCCGTTCGTCGGTGCACTGGGCCGACAGGATCGTGGCCACGACCAGTTGGAACGGATTCTCGTGGACGAGGGCGCACTCGGCCGGGTACTCCTCCGTGAGCCGCCGGGCCACTTCCTTGGCCCGTCCCTTGATCGTCCTGGGCTTGCCCACGCCGGGGAGGTTACCGGCCGGGCACCGCCACGAGAGCGACCGTCAGGGTCGCCGCGGCCAGAAACCTCACCGCAGGAAGCCCACCGGGTGGAGCCCGTCGGCCGGTGTCGTGCCCAGGACATCGGCCGAGCCGGCGCCCAGCCAGCCCTCGAGGAGGGTGGCGTAGACCTCGCGGAACTCCACCGTCCGGATCATGTTCTGGTTGTCGTCGAGGGTGGAGGGTTGGAGGTTCGGGTGGGCGCCATAGAGTCCCCCGGCGACCGCGTCGCCCACCACGAACATCGGAGCCGCCGTGCCGTGGTCGGTGCCGGCGCTGCCGTCCTCCTGCACCCGGCGGCCGAACTCGGAGAAGGTCATCAGCAGGTAGTCGCCGGCCTTGCCGGTCTTGGCCGTCTCCTCGGTGAAACGGAGGATCGCCTCGTCCACCTGGGTGAGGAGCTTGGGATGGTTGGTCTTGGTCGAGGCGTGGTCGTCGAAACTGCCGAGGGTGAGGAAGGCGATCTCGCAGCCGAGGTCGGAGGCGAGGATGGTGACGGCCATCGACATCTGGTCGGCCAGAGTGGCCGGCGGCGGGGCGGCCGGGTCGCCGAGCCGGTTGATGGCCCGCACGGCCGTCACCGTCTTGCGTTGGGAGTCGAGCAGGGCCCGGGCCGGCACTCCCTCCATGGGCGCTTCACTGCAGCGCAGGAAGGTCTCGTGCAGCCGGTACGGCTCAGAGGCGGCGTCGGCGTCGCTCCCGTCGTAGAACCGGAAGCCCCCGAAGGAGGGCACGGCCACCCCGCTCTGCTCGGCCCCCACCAGCGACTGGGGCAGGGAGTTGCCTATGGCCACGGCGGGTACCACGCCGCCCCGGTTGGAGTGGTCGAGGTAGCGGCCCAGCCAACCGGTGGAGGCGGCGTGCGTGGGGCTGCCGCATTCCCAGACGTCCATCGCCCCGAAGTGGGACAGATCCGGCTTGTCGTAGCCGACGCCCTGGACGACGGCCACCTTCCGTTCCTCGTAGAGCCGGGCCGCCGTGACGAGGCTCGGGTTCAGCCCGACCTCGGTGGAGTCGGAGAGGTGGATGACCTCCTCCGCCTTGTAGGCGATGGTCGGCCGGGCGTCGTAGTAGGCCCCGGACCCGTAGGGCACCACCGTGTTGAGCCCGTCGTTACCGCCGGCCAGGTACAGGACGACCAGCTTGGCGGCCCCGGGCGCGGAGCCTGCGGCCCCGGCCGGGTTGACCCGCAGCCACAGCGGCGTGCTCGAGTAGGCGGCCAGCGCACCCCCGGTGAGCTGGAGGAAGCGGCGTCGGGACAGCGGCGTGATCGTGTTCGACATGTCCCCTACCTCAGGTTGTAGTCGGGAGAGGCCACCAGCAGGGTGAGCACACCTCGGGTACGGGTCTGCGCATCGGTACCGGCAGAGGCGGACTCGTCGAGATACCGGGCGAGGTGCGCCGTCGTGGTGGGGGCCAGCTCGAGCAGGCCGAGGCGTTCCATCCACGGGCCGGGCGTCTCCCGAACGTTGCCCCCGGCGGCGTCGAGCACCGCGGAGACGACGTCGTCGCCGGCCAGCTTGGCCACCTCGGCCGCGAAGTTGTAGCGGGCCAGCGTGGTGGCCGTGTTGGCCCAGGTGGCTCCACCCTTCCAACCGGCCACGTTGGGCGGGTTGTAGAGCTCCTGGCCCATGGCCGCGCAGGCGGCGGCGATCCGGTCGAGTTGCCCGAAGCGGTTGTCGGGCGTGGGGGCGGCGGCCAGATTGAGCGCCCGCACCGTGCCGGCCACGAACTCGGCCGGCGACTTGATGGTGAGCGAGGGGCCGTCGCTCCACTCCGGGCGCAGGAACATCGCCCGCAGCATCGGCTTCATCTCGTACTCGGAGTCGACGAAGGCGGCCGACATCGCCCCGGTCACCGCCGGCTCCGGATCGGGCCGGTGGAAGAAGGACGCCAACCGGGTGGCGACGTAGTGGCCCGCCACCCGGCCCTCCGGATGCCGGTCGAGCACGAGGTCGGCCACGTCGAGCGGCGCCCAGTTGCCCTGGTTGCCGAAGATGATCTTCTCGCCCTGGTCGTGGAGCTCGAGGTTGTAGGCCACCGCGCCCTGGTTGTCGACGGTGTAGCCGGTGAGGGCCCGGGCCACCTCCCGCACCTCCTCCTGGCTGTAGCGGTCCTTGCCCAGGGTGAACAGCTCCATGAACTCGCGCCCGTAGTTCTCGTTGGGGGCGGCGACCTGGTTCGTGTTGCCGTCGAGCCAGAGCAGCATGGCGGCATCGGCGGTGATCCGTTTGGCCAGCTGCCGGAAGTTCCCGGCGGCCATCTCCCGCAGCAGCCGCACCTGGGCCACCATCAGCTTCGGCCGGCGCACCTTCGAGAAGGCGGTGGCGAAGTGCCCGTGCCAGTAGAGCGTGAGCTTCTCCTCGAGGGGAAACTCGGTCGTGGCCATGCGGCCGAGCCACTCCCGGGCGAACGGCCCCATGTCGAAGCCGTCGAACTCATTCCCGGGGGCGGCCGTCTCGAGGGCGAGGCCGACAACCTCGACCGGCCGCTCCGCGAACGGGGCGAAGTCGAGCAGGTGCTCGACGGCGGCCACATAGCCGCGGGCCGCCCACTGGTCGATCACCGCCACCGTCGCCCCGAAACCGGCCCGGTGGAAGAGCCGGGCGACGCGCCGCCGCTCGGCGGGATCCGGCGTCTCGGCCATCTGCTGCGCCCGCGCCACTAGAACGGCGTCGCGCTTCTCGGCGGCCATCACGGTGCCCCCATTCGCGGGCTCCCCAGAGCCCATCCCAGGCGCACCATGCTGGTCGAAGGGCGGCGCCCTGGCAAGCCGCAACCAGCTGGGCGGGCGAGGCCGGGCGCCCACGCCCTAACCTCGAAGCGTGATCAAGGTACGGGTGCTGCGCGACATCTCCGAGGACGATCTGGCGGAGCTGCGCAGCCTGCTCGACGCCGTGGAAGCGGCCGACGACCACGCCGCGCTCGGCGAGCACAAGTGGCTCGATCTCGTGAGCGGGAGCCGGCACGGCTTCGCCGGCATCGTGGCCGAGGACCCGCCCCACCCGCACCCCGTCGGCTACGCCCACCTCTCCTGCCACGACGCGGCCGGCGGCGGGCCGCGCCATTGGGCGCTCGAGGTCGTCGTCGACCCCGAGCACCGGGGCGTGGGGGTGGAGGTGGCGCTGGTCGACGCCGCCTTCGAGGTCGCCTCAGCGGCCGGCGGCGGCACGCTCCACTTCTGGGTCTTCCGCCCGACGGAGATCCACGACGCCTTGGCCCACCGCCTGGGCTTCCGGCGCGGGCGGGAGCTCTACCAGATGCGCCGCCCGCTGCCTCACCCCGACCTATCCCAGAGGGCCCTATGCGAGATGGAGGCAGCCCGCTGGCCGGCCGGCATCACCGTCCGCCCCTTCGTCCCCGGACGGGACGAGGAGGCCTGGCTGGCGGTCAACCACCGGGCGTTCGCCCGCCATCCGGAACAGGGTTCCTGGGACCGGGCGACCCTGGACCAGCGGCAAGGCGAAGCCTGGTTCGACCCCGAGGGCTTCCTGCTGGCCGAAACCGAAACCGGCGAACTGGCCGGCTTCTGCTGGACCAAGGTGCATGCCGGCGACCACCACGATCCGGCGGGCATGGGCGAGATCTACGTCATCGCGGTCGACCCGTCGCACCAGGGCACCGGTCTCGGACGGGCGCTCGTCCTCGGCGGGCTGGCCCACCTGGCCGAGCGGGGAGTGCCCACCGGGATGCTCTACGTCGACTCGGCCAACACCGGCGCTGTGCGCCTGTACCGGGCCCTCGGCTTCGACGTCCACCACCTCGACCGGGCCTACGTGGCCGACGTCGGATGAGCGCGCTCAGCCGGTACGGCGCCTCCCGGGAGGAAATCGCCGCACTCCTCTCCGAGTGGGGCGAGCCCCGGTTCCGGACCGACCAGGTGTGGGACGGCCTCTACCAGCAGCGGGCGCCCCTCCCGGCCCTCACCAACCTCGGCCAAGGGCTCAAGGAGCGCCTGGCCGAGTCGCTCCCGGAAGCGCTCACGCCCTGCCATCGGGACGAGGGCGACGGCGGCCGCACCACGAAGTGGCTGTGGACGGTGCCCGGCGGCAAGCCCGGTGCTTCCAGCGAGGTCGAGACGGTGCTCATGGAGTACCCGGAGCGGGCCACGGTCTGCGTGTCCTCGCAGGCCGGCTGCGCCATGGGGTGCGGGTTCTGCGCCACGGGCCAGGCCGGTTTCGACCGGCATCTCTCGGCCGGGGAGATCGTCGAGCAGGTCGCCCGGGCCCAGCACGCCACTGGCCGGCGGGTCGGCAACGTGGTCTTCATGGGGATGGGCGAACCGCTGGCCAACTTCGATGCCACCTGGGATGCCGTCTGCCGCCTCCACGACGGCTTCGGCATCTCGGCCCGGCACCTGACGGTGTCCACGGTGGGAGTCGTGCCCGGGATCCGCCGCCTGGCCGCCGGCCACCTCCCGGTGACGCTGGCCGTCTCGCTCCATGCGCCGGACGACGCCCTGCGCGACGAACTCGTTCCCCTCAACCGGCGCTATCCGCTGGCCGAAGTGCTCGAAGCCTCCCGGGAGTACCAGGCGGTGCGGGGCCGCCGGCTCACCTTCGAGTACGCCATGATCGGCGGGGTCAACGACTCCCTCGACCAGGCCGGCCGCCTGGCCGATCTGCTCACCTCTTCCCCGGGTCACCCCCTGACGGCGCACGTGAACCTCATCCCGCTCAACCCGACGGCCGGGTTCGGGGCGCCGGCGAGCTCCCCGGAGCAGATCGCCCGCTTCGCTCAGCGCCTGTCGGAGAGGGGGGTGAACGCGACCATCCGGCGCAACCGGGGCACCGACATCGACGCCGCGTGCGGGCAACTGCGCGCCCGCCACCGGGGGTACGCAGCGCTCCAGGGCTGAGGGCACGTCAGAATGTGGAGGCCAATCAACCGAGCGGAGGATCCAGTGGCAGGACCGCAGCGTTTCTTCGACCAGTCACAGCCCCAGACACTGCAGATCGCCACGTTCCTGCTCTACCTGGATGCGGCCCTGCTGTTCCTGGGCGGGGGGCTGTTCGTGTTCCCCCTCGGGTTCCTCCTTACCATCGGTTCGGCGGCGGGAGCCTTCGGCATGGCGAACCAGAAGAAGTGGGGGTACGGCGTGGCCGTGGCCGTGGCCGTCATCGGCCTCGTCTACCCCTTCACCCAGGGGGCGTCGCTCGACGCCATGCTCAAGTACGCCACCGTCCAGCTCATGATGGCGGTGGCTCTCGTCTGCCTGCTGCTGCACCCGCAGAGCCGGGAGTACCAGCGCATCTGGTTCTCGTAGCGGTCCCGTAGTCCGCCGTGTTCCGCTCGCGGCTGGCTAAATTACATGTTTGTGATTTCACAGCTCAGCGCGCCGGCGGCACCGCGGCTCGACGTGCTGGCGACCTTCGGGCTGTGCCTCATGCTGGCCGTCGGCGCCGTCCGCCTCGGCGCTGAGTTCCTCCCGGCTCCGGGCGCGGTCGGGAATCTGGCCGCCGCCGGACCGCCCATCGGCCTGCCGCCGCTCGGGGTTCCTCCTGCCGGCGCCACCCCCGGCCCCTTCTTCGCCGGTCCCGCCCCGGCGCTGCCCGCCGGCAAGGGGATGTGGCTCCACCGGCTCGAGTGGGCGGCGGGCGGCGACCCCCAGGCCGTCGTGGCCCACGCCCGAGCCGTCGGTCTCACGCACCTCTACCTCCGGCTCGGCTCCTCCAAGACGGGCTTCTACGGCCAGGGCGACCTGGACCGGCTCCTCCCCGTCGCCCACCAGGCCGGCCTGCGGGTGGTCGGTTGGGACTTCCCCTACCTGTTCGATCCGGCCGCCGACGCCGGCCGGGCGGCGGCCGAGATCGCCTACACCACGCCCGACGGGCACCGGATCGACGCCTTCTCGGCCGACATCGAGACCGCCGCCGAGGGCGTCAACCTGACCCCGGAGGGGGCGCTGGCCTACGGTGCCCAGCTCCGCCGGCTGGTGGGGACGGGCTACCCCCTGGTGGCCACCGTGCCCCGGCCGAGCCCGAAGCAGTCGTTCCCCTTCGCCGAGGCGGTGGCCCACTTCGACGCCATCGCGCCGATGGTCTACTGGATGAACCGGGACCCGGTCGCCGACGTGGCCGGCGCCATCGACTCCCTCGCCCCGCTGGGCAAGCCGGTGCTCCCCATCGGGCAGGCCTACGACGGCGGCCGCGAGGGCGGGCCGCCCGGGCCGCCGCCGAAGGACGCCCTCGTCCGCTTCATGCAGATGGCCTCGGCCAAGGGCGCCGCCGGCTTCTCCTTCTGGGTCTGGCACACGGCCACCCCCGACCATTGGGCAGCCATCGCTGAAGCCCACTAGAGGCTCCGGAGCGATCAGGCGGGGGCCATTCCGACGATCGGTGCGTTCAGCTTGAGGTTGCCGGCCGAGCCGGAGAAGCGGGCGTCGCCGAAGGCGAAGATCCCCCCGTCGGAGGCCACCAGCCAGTAACCGAGACCGGACGGGGACGCCGCCATCCCGGCGATCGGCGAGTTCAGCGTGATCGAACCGGTCGAGCCGCCGAAACGGGCGTCGCCGAAGGCGAAGATCCCCCCGTCGGAGGCCACCAGCCAGTAACCGGCGCCGGTCGGGGACTGGGCCATCCCCACGATCGGCTTGTTGAGCTTGATGGCGCCGGTTGACCCGAAGAAGGCGGCGTCGCCGAAGGCGAAGATCCCCCCGTCCGACGCGACGAGCCAGTACCCGGCGCCGCTCGGGGTGGTGGCCATCCCCACGATCGGCTTGTTCAGCTTGAGCCCGCCGGTCGACCCGAAGAAGGGGGCGCCACCGAAGGCGAAGAGACCGCCGTCGGAGGCGACCAGCCAGTAGCCGGCCCCGTTCGGGGTCCCGGCCATGCCCACGATGGGGGCGTTGAGCTTCAGCTGCCCCAGCGACCCGGCGAAGGGGGCGTCGCCGTAGTTGAAGATCCCGCCGTCGGAGGCGACGAACCAGTAGCCCGCTCCGGACGGCGTCCGGGCCATCCCCACGATCGGCTGGTTGAGCTTGATGGCCCCCGTCGACCCGTAGAACGGCGCCCCGCCGAAGGCGAACACGCCCCCGTCCGAGGCCACCAGCCAGTAGCTGCGGAACGCATCGGGGCGGCGGTCACGGACGAAGACGTCGGAGGCGGCGTTCGTGTCGCCGGGCACGAGGTCGGGGGCGTCGGAGGCGAAGGCCACCACCCGCCCGTCGACGGACAGGGCCGGCTCGGCGCTCGCTCCGGCCCGCCGTGGGTTCGGGTCGGGCACGTTCGGATCCGGCCCGCTGACCCGGCTCGTCCGGGACAGGGCCCGCTCGTGCAGGAAGACCTCGAAGCGCCGGGTCGCCGGAGGCTGGGCGCCGGTGACGAGGTCGGGGGCGTCGGAGGCGAAGGCCACGGACTGGCCGTCGGCCGACAGCGCCGGGTGCTCGCTCCGGCCGGCGGCCTGGGCGGCCCCGGTCGGCACGCTCACCCTGGTGGTGGCGGCCCGGGCCTGGTCGTGCACGAAGATGTCCGACGCCTCGTTGGTGTCCGCGGTCACGAGGTCGGTGGCATCCGAGACGAAGGCCACCGTCCGCCCGTCGGCGCTGATCGAGGGACTGCCGCTCGGCCCGGAGGCTTGGCGCCCGGCGCTGTCGACGCTCACCCGGGAAACCTCGGGCGGGATGATGGCAACCGTGTCGGAACCGAGATCGACCCGCAGGCGGCTCACGAAGACGTCGGAGGCGTCGTTGGTGTCCCCGTCGACGAGATCGGTGGCCGTCGAGGTGAAGGCCACCGTCCGGCCGTCGACGGCCAGGGCCGGCGCGTTGCTCACCCCACCGGCCGCGCTACCGGCGCGGTTGGCGCTGAAGAGGAAGGTCAGCGCCCGCAGCCGCTCGTGGACCACGACCTGCGACGGGGCCGCGCCCACGGCGTCGCACGAGGGGGCTGCCGCATTGTTGGTGGGGGTGAGCGACGTGAACGCCACCCAGTCGCCGTTGGCGCTGATGGAGGGCTCGCAACTCGCCGTCGTCCGCTGGTTCGCGCCGTTGAGGCTGACCCGGGTGGTCTGACCGGTCTGGCGATCGTGAAGGAACACGTCGGCCGCGCCGTTGGTGTCGTCGGCCACGAGGTTGCTGGCCTCGGAGGCGAAGGCGATCCACCGGCCGTCGGCCGAGAGGGCCGGGTCGGAGCTGTTGGCGTTGGCTTCGCCTGCACCGGTCCCACCAGTACCGGTGGCCACGCTGACCCGTGTCGTGGCCGCCGCCTCCCGGTCGTAGACGAACACGTCGGAGGCCCGGTTGGTGTCGCGGGCCACGAGGTCGGGCGAGAACGACGAGAAGGCGACGACCCGCCCGCCGGCGCCGAGCACCGGGGAGGAGCTTCCGAACGGGCCAACGGCGAGGGCCCCGCCGGTGCGGACGCTGACCCGGGCGGTGGCGACCTCCCGGTCCCGCCGGTAGACCTCTCCCAGGTTGCCCGTCGCCGGCGGCGTCGCCAGGTCCACCGCCGTCGAGGCGAAGGCCAGGGTGTTCCCGTCGTCGGACAGGGCGCCGCCCGAACTCGGGCCGGCCGCCTGGGCGCCGGCCGGGCCGAGACTCTCCCGGGTGGTCTCGTCGGGGGCGTCACGGTCGTGGACGAACACGTCGGTGGCAGCGTTGGTGTCCGCGTTCATGTCGGCTGGGACGAGGTTGGTGGCGTCGGAGCTGAAGGAGACGAAGCGGCCGTCCGAGCTGAGCTCGGGGTCCCGGCTGGGCCCGTCCGCCTGCACCCCGGAAGGGCCGAGGCTCACCCGGGTGGTCTCGCCGTCGGGGACGACGTCGCGGTCGTAGACGAAGACGTCGGCCACGTTGTTGGTGTCTTCATCGACGAGGTTGCTCGCGGAAGAGGTGAAGGCAACCAGCCGGCCGTCGGCCGACAGGCTCGGATCCAGGCTGTCGCCCCCCGTCGGCTGCGGCGCCCCGACGTTCACCCGCTCGACGCCGTCGCCGTCGACAACGAAGACGTCCCGAGCTCCGTTGGTGTCGCTGCCGGGGATCAAGTTCGTCGCTCCCGAATCGAAGGCGATGGTCGCGCCGTCGTCACTGATGGCGGGCGAGTCACTCCCGCCCCCGGCGGCCTGCTCGTCGGCGTCGGAGACGCTCACCCGGGTGGTGGCGCCGGTGGCCCGATCGTGGCGGAACACGTCGCTCACGCCGTTGGTGTCGCCGTCGACCAGGTTCGTGGCCGTCGAGGCGAACACGACCACCTGGCCGTCCCCGGACAGCGCCGGCTGCCCGCTCCCGCCCCCGGTGGCCTGCTGGCCGGCGCCGGAGACGCTCACCCGGACGGTGGACCCGGTGGACCGGGAGTGGAGGAAGACGTCGGACACGCCGTTGGTGTCGGGGCCATTGGTGTCGGGGCCATTGGTGTCGGGGCCCACCAGGTTGGTGGCCTCCGACACGAAGGCGACCACTTTGCCGTCGCGGGACAGCGCCGGGGCGGAGCTGGGCCCGTCCGCCTCGGCCCCGGTCGAGGCGACGCTGACCCGGGTGGTCGCACCGGTGGCCCGGTCGAGAACGAAGATGTCGGCCAGCCCGTCGGTGTCGCCGTCCACCAGGTTGGTGGCGTCCGAGACGAAGGCGACCGCGGCTCCGTCGCCGGACACCGCCGGCGTCCCCGACAACGCCGGTCCGCCCGGGTGGGCCTGGGCCCCGGCCGCCCCGACGCTCGAGCTCTCGGC
>CAZCVW010000057.1:0-13519 GCA_964502185.1 uncultured Burkholderiales bacterium | reverse complement strand
CGGACGGCGTCGCCGGCCCCCCACAGGAGGCGGCAGGCCCACTCCAAGCCGGAGCCCGGTACGGGCGCAGCGGTCAACGCCGCCCCGGGCCGCTGTGTCACGCGTGGCTCCCGTTGCCGTTGCCGTTGGACGGCGGCAGGGCGCGCCCGTTGGTGAGCGGCGCGGCGGCCATGGTGACCACGGGGGCGTTGCGGGCCGAGGTGGCGAGGTGGAACGGCCCCTCCACCGACATCGGAACCGGATCGGGCTGGTCCTTCTCCCGGAAGGCCAGGGCGATGGCCAGGAACACGATGTTCAGCTGAGTGGGCAAGAGCCCGTAGAAGGGCATCTGGACGAGGGCGAGCAGGACCACCGTGTGGCACCACAAGGCGGCCTGGTTTCGGGCCTTGCGGGTTCGCCAGCAGGCGTAGCCCAGGAAACTCGTAAAGAAGATCGCCCCCGGGATGCCGTGGGAGAACAGCACCATCCAGAACTGGCCCTGAGTGCCCACCGACGGCAGGTTGGGGTTGACCTCAGACGGTCGCGGTGCCCCGTAGCCCAGCCACGGCGACCTGGAGATGTTGTCGACGGCCTCGTTGTAGAGGCGGGAACGGCCCTGGTTGGAGTGCGGGGTGGCGATCCGGTCGTCGATCAGCTGGCGGGTCGGGCCGAAGGTGAACACCCCGAAGACCAGGATGGACACGAGCACGGCGCTCTGGATGGCGCCCTTGTTGCCCCGGACGGCGAAGCGGGTGGCGCCGTAGACGAAGGTGACGCCGAGGCAGAGCCACAGGGTCCGGTTCAGGGAGAACACGACGGGCAGCAGCGACACGACCGCCAACAGCTTCAGCAGGCCCCGCCGGGCGAAGCTGCGGATCTGGCTCCATCCCGCCAGCAGGAAGGGCACGAGCAGGGCGAAGTTGCCGCCCCAGTCGTTGGTGTAGACGAAGGGGGCCCGGGGCCGGGGCACCGGGTAGCCGAGGAACACCTGCGTCTGGGCCGTCGTCGGGTGCACCAGGGAGTACACGTAATCGTTGGCCAGGAGGCGGGCCGGCATCAGACGCTCCGCCACCGAGGTGATCTCGAAGTCCGGGGCGATGATGCCGAACAGCCCGCCGAAGACCACGATCACCCAGAAGAACGCCATCGTCCGCACGGCCACGTTGAGGGGCAGGAGGCGCTTGGGCGCGTTGTAGACGTAGAGCAGCATGATGGCGGCCGAGAAGTACAGACTGCAGCGGTACACGAACCCGATCATGCGGTCGGGCCCGCTGATCATGAGGCCCGAGGCGCACATCCAGATCAGGAACAGGATCAGCAGCCCGTAGCCCCTCGGCACCCGCACGGACTGCCGGCGCCCGATCAGCGACAGGAGCATCGGCCCGGCGAAGACGGGCCAGATGAACTCCGAGACGCCGAGCGCCCACCACAGCGGGTAGCCGAGGAAGATGGCGTACAGCGGCCAGCCGTGGGGAAGCCCGGTCGTGCGCGATCGCACGCGGGCGGAGAGGCCGGGATGGAGGGTTGCCCCGGTCGCTGCCATGAAAGCTCCTGGTCGTTCGGGCTCGTCAGAGACGAGCGGCAATCAGTCTTCTAGAAACATCCGTAAGAAGGCAATACCGGCGCAACATGAACAACGGCTACTTACACAGCGTCGTTACATGCCCTTGCCGGCGGCGTGGGCCAGTTTCTGGACCGTTTCGACCTTGACCAGCCGGGTGGAGATGGCGAGCGCCACGTAGGCCCGGCGCTCTTTCCAGTTGAGGCGGATGGTCTTGCGGGCCCAGGTACGGGCCAGCGACCGCTCGCCGGAGGCGGCGTGGGCCAAGGCGATCTGGCCGGTGATGCGGGCGAGTCCGGCCGGTTCCCGCTCGAACTCGGGCACCTTCTCGAGGAGGTAGGTGAGGGCGTCGACGATCATCTTCCAACGGTCGGAGAAGTACGACGACTGGTGCCAGTGGACGTTCACGAGCGGTTCCCGGATGGCCAGGATCCCGGTCTCCCGGGCGCCCCGCAGCAGCCACTCGTAGTCCTCGGCGTAGCTGCCGGGGATGTGCTCGTCGACGAAACCGATCCGGTCGAAGGCGGCGCGGGTCACCACAACGGTCGACGGATGCGCTTCCATAACCCGTGAACGCAGCAGGTCGGTGAGCGTGATGCGCTCGGAGCGGTGAATACGCGGCGTCTGCTTGTCCTCGTAGCAGACAAAGATGCCACTGGTGGCGATTTCGGCGTCCGGGTTGGCCATCATGAGCGACACCTGGCGCTCGAGCTTCTCGGGCAGCCACTCGTCGTCGTCGTCGCAGAAGGCGATCAGCTCACCGGAGCTGGCCAGCACGCCGGAGTTGCGGGCGCCGGCCAGGCCGGGGGAGCGCTCCGAGTTCGTGATCATCTTGAGAGTCCGGGCGCCGGTTCCCCCACCCACCCCCCGCGGGGGCACCTCGACGTCGGGCCGGACCGGCTCCGACTGGTCGAAGACCAGCACGCACTCGAGGTCGCCGGCGTAGGTCTGCTCCATGACCCTCTGCACGGCCCGGCGCAGGAGGACGGGGCGGTCCCGGGTGGCGATGACGACGGTCACTGACGGGCGGCGCTGCTCGTCGTTAAGCATTGGCTTTCCTCTTCATGTAGCCGTAACGGACCTGGAGGGGGAAGGTGATGGCGGAGACGATGCGCCGGTCCTTCGTGGCCAGCTTCTTCGTCCACGCCTGGTCGAGCTTCAAATCGAGGCGCCCCTGATGGAACCGCATGGGGTTGCCTGCGACGGTGTGGTCGACGCCCAGGTCCACCCAGCCGTCGCCCAGGAAGGACAGATCGGCGTCCGTGGGTTCACCGGCGTGGCGCAGGATGCGCTCCACGGTGCCTCGAGGGTCCGACAGCGAATCCTCGTAGCGGAGGACCATGGTGTCGTCGAGCACCCCGAGGGCGTCGAAGTACAGGTTGTAGCTCAGCCACCGCGTGCCCGAACGCGTCGGGGAGAAGACCGGCATGAAGGCGTCGCCGTCGGTCACCTCGGGCTTCTTCACCTGCTTGGTCCAGGAGTAGGCCACGCCGCGGGCGTCCCGGACGAGATGCACGATCCGAAGGTCGATGCCCGGCACCCGGCGGAGCAGGTAGGCCGTGGAGGCCTGCTTCGAGGCGTCGATCACGACCCGGTCTCCGGAGACCTCCCGGATGCCCCGGTACAGGCGGCCGAGCGCGTCGGTGTACCGGTCCAGGTCGGCCTGGGCGCCGGGGCGCAGCCGGGGCGCGACGAGCGAGGGGATGTACCGGTTGCGGTCCACCTGACGCTGGAGGCGGAGCATCTCCTTCGGGTCGATCTGGTCCCAGCCCCCGAAGGCGCTCTTCCCGACCCGGCTCCAGAAGTCGCAGTCCGAGAACGCCTCGCCGCAGCCGCAGAGCTGGTTCTCGATGAGGCCCCGCGGCCAGAGGAAGACGATCTCGCCGGCCGAGCAGAAGCCGGGGATCTGGCCCAGGATCCGCTCCACCAGCGTGCTCCCGCTGCGGCCGAAGCCTCCGATGTAGAGGACCTTGGTCGGGGCGCTCATCGGGTCCTCACTTTCACGAGCCCGTCGACGAGGCCCTCGAAGCGCTTGACGGCCTGGGCGATCTCGTCGCCGCTCTCCACGAGGGCGAAGGCGTTCGGATCGATGAGTGCCCGCTCGAGCAGCTCGAACAGCTCGTGCTCCGTGGCCGGGAGGTGCACCTGCCCGAGCTCGGCCATGCGGGCGGCGAAGCGGCGCTGGTGGTTGTCGACGTGCTCGCCGAGATCGGCGTTGCGGGGCACCACGATCGGGATCCGGCCGAGCCGGCGGGCATCCATGATCGTGGCCGGGCCACCGTGGCAGACGACGGCGATGGCCCGCTCCATGGCCTCGACCATCTCGTCGTAGCGCATGTAGTCGGAGAACTTGGTGTGCTCCGGCGACCGCGACGTGCCGGACTGGATCAGGCAGTCGGTGCCCCGGTTGCGACCCGATCGGGCCCATTCGTCGGCCCACGCCACCAGCCGGTCGAACGGGTGGTGGTCGGTCCCCACGGTGACGAAAACCAGATCCCGCTCCATCTAGAAGAGCCTCCCGATCACCTTGCTCTTGGGGTACATCGGCTGCTGCTCGTCCCACTGCACCAGGAACAGGTCCGTGAACGGGTAGCAGAGCCGGCTGGTCAGCGGCCGGGAATCGATCCGGTCGTACACCTCGACGTAGACGGTCTTCATGCGCAGGGCCTTGGCCAGCACGAAAAACGGGAAGGCCACACCCGCGCCGGTGGAGATCACCACGTCCGGGCGGTACCGGCGCAGCACCTTCCACGACAGCTTCAGGTTGCGGAGCAGGTTCGGGATGTTCCGCGTCGTGGGCTGGAACGCCCACTCGGTCTTCTCCTCGGCGAGGAGCGAGACCGCGTCGGGCTTCTGGAACGTCACCCACATGCGGTCCTGACGTTCCCACCACGGCTTGAGCTGCATGAGCTGGGCAAGATGCCCGCCCGACGAGCCGACGAGCAGCGTTCTCATCGGGTTCATCATGACTGTTGGCTCCTCGTGTCGCGCGTCTTCGGGGGTGGAGGGGCGCGACGGCACTACCAACGCGACCGGCCCCGGTGTCACGCAGGAGAACATTTCGACAACGGATGCCCCCGGCCCTTCGGGACGAATCTCGAACCCGGTCGATTCGCGCCCCCGAAAAATCCTGCTCGGTATCCGCCCCGACCGCGCAACCAGGGTCCACTATGGCCGTGGGTGTAGTCGACCGCAGCTGGAGGGGGATGGTGGGTCGCTCCGGTGTGAAGTGCCTCGCAGTGGCGGTGGTGGTGGAGCTCGGCGTGGCCCTCGGGGTCGTCGCCTGTGGGGACCCGCCCCCGAAAGAGGTCAAAACGTCCGGGGTCGAGGCTCCTGCGCCCTCCCCTTCTGGTCCCTCCACTTCTCCGGCCCGTTCGGCGCCGATCGCGCCCCCCTTGGACCCGGTCGTGGGCGACGTCGTGCCCGCCGGCGACGAAGGTGGCAGCGTGACGGTGCGGGCCGTGGAGGCCGACGTCAACGCCGGCCGGCTGTTCGCCTCGCCCAAAGGCAAGCAGTACTACGCCGCCCAGGTCGAGGGCTGCGCCGGGCCGGCGGAGCGGGGCCTGTCCTTCGATGACTCGTACTTCCTCCTGGAGATGGCCGACAAGACCGTTTTCGACCACGGCCTGCCGGTCAAGAAGCCGGATCTGCTGGGCGGTGAGCTCCCGGCCGGAGGCTGCCTCGACGGGTGGGTCACGTTCGTGGTCCCGGACGACGCCGAGCCGGCCAACGTGGTCTACGACGGGTCCAATCGCATCAAGTGGAGGATCCCACCTGAGGAGGCCAAAGCCTCCCGGTAGTCTCGCGGAATGACCAACGATGACGCCCTGCGCGCCACCGATCCCGAACTGGCCGACATCATCCGCCGGGAGGTGGTGCGCCAGAACACCACCATCCAGCTGATCGCCTCGGAGAACTTCACCTCTCCGGCGGTGCTGGCCGCCCAGGGGTCGGTCCTCACCAACAAGTACTCCGAGGGGTACCCCGGGAAGCGGTACTACGGCGGCAACTACGTGGTCGACGAGGCCGAGGAACTGGCCCGCCAGCGGGTCTGTGCGCTCTTCGGGGCCGACCACGCCAACGTGCAGCCCCACTCGGGCGCCAACGCCAACATGGGTGTGTACCTGGCCCTGCTCGAGGTCGGCGACGTGGTCATGGGGATGCGCCTCGACCAGGGCGGGCACCTCACGCACGGCTCGCCGGTCAACTTCTCCGGGCGCCTCTACCGGTTCGTGGCCTACGGCGTCGACCCCGACACCGAGACGCTCGACTACGAGGAGCTCGCCCGCACGGCGGCCACCGAGCGGCCCAAGGCCATCATCGCCGGGGCCACCGCCTACCCCCGCAACATCGACTTCGCCGCCTTCCGGGCCATCGCCGACGAGGTCGGGGCGCTGCTCATCGTCGATGCCGCCCACATCGCCGGCCTCATCGCCGGCGGCGCCCACCCGTCCCCCCTGCCCTACGCCGACGTGGTCACCTTCACCACGCACAAGACGATGCGGGGTCCCCGCGGCGGGGCGATCCTGTGCCGGGAGCAGTACGCCAAGGCGATTGACAAGGCCGTCTTCCCCGGCATGCAGGGCGGCCCCCTCATGCACGCCGTCGCGGCCAAGGCGGTGTGCTTCCACGAGGCGGCCCAGCCCAGCTTCTCGGAGTACGCCCACGGCATCGTCCGCAACGCCCGGGCCCTGGCCGACGCCCTGGCCGCCGAGGGCCTGCGCATCGTCTCGGGCGGGACGGACAACCACCTCATGCTGGTCGACCTGCGCCCCTTCGGCATCACGGGAAAGGTGGCCCAGCAGGCCCTCGACGACGCCGGCATCACGCTCAACAAGAACACCATCCCGAACGACCCGGAGTCGCCCTTCGTCACCAGCGGGCTGCGCATCGGCACCCCGGCCGTGACCACCGCCGGCATGGGGGAGGGCGAGATGGTCGAGATCGCCGGCCTGATCGTCCGGGTTCTCAAGGCCATCGGCGACGAGTCCGTGACCCGCGAGGTCCGCGACGCGGTCGGCGCGCTGTGCTCGAAGTTCGTGCCGTATCCCAGCCTGGCCGGGTAGTCCGCTGAGCCCCCGGAAGATCTTCGTCGCCGTCGCCTGGCCCTATGCCAACGGCCCCCGCCACATCGGCCACGTGGCCGGCTTCGGCGTGCCCTCCGACATCTTCGCCCGCTATCACCGCCTCGCCGGCAACGACGTCCTCATGGTCAGCGGGACGGACGAGCACGGCACCCCCATCACGGTCGAGGCCGAGAAGCAGGGGATCAGCCCCGCCGAACTGGTGGACCGCAACAACGAGGTGATCGTCGAGGACCTGCGCCGGCTCGGGCTGTCCTACGACCTGTTCACGCGGACGACCACGGCCAACCACTACGCCGTGACCCAGGACGTCTTCACCCGGCTTCACGAGCGGGGCTACATCATCGAGCGCACCCAACTGGGCGCCTTTGCGGCCGGAACCGAGCAGGCCCTGCCCGACCGCTACATCCAGGGCACCTGCCCGCACTGTGGCTACACCAAGGCCCGGGGCGACCAGTGCGACAACTGCGGTTCGCAGCTGGACCCGATCGACCTGATCGACCCCCGGTCCACCATCGACGCGAAGCCGCCCGAGTTCCGGGACACCGAGCACTTCTTCCTGGATCTGCCCGCCTTCGCCGAGGCGCTGTCGGCGTGGCTGGAGTCGAAGACCCAATGGCGGCCGAACGTGCGCCGGTTTTCGCTGAACTTCCTGGCTGACATCCGGCCGCGGGCCGTGACCCGGGACATCGAGTGGGGCGTGCCCATCCCCCTCCCCGGCTTCGGTCAGGAGTCGACCAAGCGGATCTACGTCTGGTTCGACGCCGTGATCGGGTACCTGTCGGCCAGCATCGAGTGGGCCAAGCTCTCCGGTGACCCGGACGCCTGGCGGCGGTGGTGGCTCAACCCCGAAGCCCGGCACTACTACTTCATGGGCAAGGACAACATCGTCTTCCACTCGATCATCTGGCCGTCCCAGCTTCTCGGCTACGGGCCGTGGCCGGGACGAGACGGTGAACCAGACGGTGAATTAGACAGGGCGCTGCAACTACCCCACGAGATCGTGTCGTCGGAGTTCCTGACGATGGAAGGGGAAAAGTTCTCCTCGTCGAGGGGCGTCGTCATCTACGTGCGTGACTTCCTCGACCGGTACTCGGCCGACTCGCTGCGCTACTACCTCACCGCCGCCGGCCCCGAAGCGCAGGACACCAACTTCACCTGGTCCGAGTTCGTCCGCCGGAACAACGACGAGCTGGTCGCCACCTGGGGCAATCTGGTCAACCGGGCGGTGTCGATGGTGCAGCGGAACTTCGGCGAAGTGCCGCCGGTCGGCGACCTGACCCCCGAGGACGAGGTCGTGCTGGCCAGCACCGGCGACGGGTTCGCGGTGGTCGGTGACCTCATCGAGCAGTCGCGCTTCAAGCTGGCCCTCGAGCGGACGATGGCGCTGGCCGCCGGCGTCAACGCCTACGTCAGCCAGCAGGAGCCCTGGAAACTCGTCAAGACGGATCCGCCTCTACCGGGGCATCCGGGGCGGGCCGCCACCGTGCTGCACGTGGCGCTGCAGTGCGTCGCCGACCTGTCCGTCCTGTTCACCCCGTTCCTGCCGGGATCCTCCGGCCGGGTCCGGGAGATGATCGGCATGTCGCCCGACCTGAACCCGATGCCCGAAGTGACCATGGTCGGCGAGGAGGGCGACGTCCACCGGGTCATCCGCACCCAGGTCCCGCCCCCGGGTTGGGTGTCCGTCGCCCTGGAACCCGGCACCCCCGTCGGCCCCGCCGTTCCCCTCTTCGCCAAGATCGACCCAGCCGTTGTCGACGAGGAACTCGCCCGCCTCGAGGCCGGCTAAGGCCCTAAGACGGCGCAGGACCCCTCGGACGTGCGATTCTTGGTGGCTGGAATGGCGGAGTATCTGATTGTCCTGGCGGTGGCGGGCTTCGTCACCTGGGCTCTGACGCCCCTCGTCCGGCGGATGGCGATCCGCCTGGGCGCAGTCGTCATGCCCGACGCGCGCCGGGTCCACGAGCAGCCGACCCCCACCCTCGGGGGCGCGGCCATGTACGGCGGGTTCCTGGCGGCCATGGGGGTCGCCTCGCTGTTGCCCGAGTTCCGGACCGTCTTCCGGGGCAGTTCCGAGCCCCTCGGGCTGCTGGTCGGGGCGACCGCCATGTTCGCGGTCGGAGCCCTCGACGACCTGCGGCCGGTGTCGCCCCCGGCGAAGGTGGCCGGGCAGGTTTTCTCCGGCAGCCTGCTCTCCCTGCTCGGGGTCAGCCTGTTGTTCTTCCGGATCCCCTTCGCCGGCTTCGTCGTCCTCTCCCCGGACCTCTCGCCGCTCATGACGGTGATCTGGGTGGCGATCATGGCCAACGCCGTCAACCTCATCGACGGCCTCGACGGCCTGGCCGCCGGCGTGGTCGCCGTGGCCGGGCTCGCCTTCTTCCTCTACGCCGACCGGTTGGGCGACTCCGGCCTGCTGTCCGACGCCAACCTGGCTCCGCTGGTGGCCCTCATCGCCGTGGGCGTCTGCCTGGGTTTCCTGCCCCATAACGTCCATCCCGCCCGGATCTTCATGGGGGACGCCGGGGCCCTCTTTCTCGGGCTGTTGCTGGCCGCCAGCACGATCGTGGTGGGGGGCCGGACGGCCGACCAGTTCAGCGGCCAGACGTTCTTCTTCTTCGCCCCGCTCGTCATCCCGTTCGTGATCCTCGGGGTGCCGATGCTCGACGTCGCCCTGGCCATCATCCGGAGGACCCTCCGGCGCCAGTCCGTGGCGATGCCGGACAAGGACCATCTCCATCACCGGCTCATGCGCCTCGGGCACGGGCAGCGCCGGGCCGTGTTCATCCTCTGGGCGTGGACGGCGGTGCTGGCCGGTTTCGTGCTCGCTCCCACCTACACGAACGAGGGGAACGCCCTCGTCCCCTTCGGGATCGCCGCCCTGGCCCTCGCCCTCTACGGCATCTTCCACCCGGTCGCCCGGCAGGCCCGGAGCCTGCGGGCGGTGCCGCCCGCGGACGAGGCGGCGGCCGATGGTCGACGTCGCGAAACGACCGTGGACAGCCCTAAGGACTGGTCAGAGGTAAACACTGTCGAAATCGTCGTCGCGGAGTCTGAGGTCGTGGTCCTGCGGGAAGAGCCACCGACGCCGGAAGTCGAAGAGATCCCGCCGCCCCGGGCTCGCCAAGCCTGACCGCGGCTCGAGTTGCGCCGGCCGCGGACTAGCCTGATAGCGTGTGAATCAATTCACAAGCGTGGTACCACGGCAACGGCCTCGGCAGGTAGGGTGCGGCGGAAATGCGGGCGCAGGCATCACAAACTAGGGTGCTCCGGATGCAACCCTGCTGGCCGAGTCCCCCAAGGACCGGCAGGCCAACGGGCACGGTTTCGGCCATGCTGACGGCCGTGTATATCGGCCGGTCCCTCCACCCCGAAAGGAAACCTGCGTCGTTTCCCGGAGAAGACCGGAAGCGCGTCGAGCGGAAGTACCTCCGGTTCGCCGGGGTGGGCATCCAATTCACCCTCACCATCCTCCTCCTGACGCTCTTGGGCATCTGGTTGGACGGGCGGTTCGGTACGGGGGCGCTCTTCACCGTGGTGTTCCTGCTCCTGGGCTTCGTGGGGGCGACGTGGAGCCTCGTCCAGCAGGTCCTCGAACCGGACAAGCCCGAGAAGCCGGACAACACCGCATGACGCGCACCGCGACTTCAGGCCTGGTCATGGTGGGGGGCTTCGTCGCCCTCCTCGTGGTCGCGTCGGTCGCGTTCATCGAGCTGGATCGCGAGGGGGTGCGGGGGACCGTCATCGGCGCGGCGCTCGGGCTCGTGAACCTCGCGGTGGGCTATCTCGTCACGCGGCGGACGCTCCGGCACGGGATGAAGGCGGCCATGACGATGGTCGCCGGGGGATTCATCGCCCGGCTCGCCGTGGTGGCCGTCCTGATGGTCCTCTTCCAGCGGACGGGGGCGGCGGACCCGGCCGCCTTCGCCCTCACGTTCCTCGTCTTCTTCTTCGTGTACCTCGGCGTCGAGGTGCTCCTCGTGGAGCGGTCGCTCGACGGACCGCGGAGGCCAATATCGCGGGGGGCCGTATGACGATCCTCGCGTCCGAGAACATCGTCAACTCGCTCCTCGACTACAAGCTGCCGGGGGGGAGTTTCACCGCCCACCAGATCCTCCTGCTGGCCGTCGCCGTGTTCACGATCGGCCTCTTCTGGTTTGCGGCGAAGCGGATCACGACGCAGCCGAAGAAGAAGGGGGTCGTCGCGCTGCTGGAGGTGGGGCTCGTCTTTGTCCGGGACGACATCGTCTACCCGTGGCTCGGCCATGAGCGCGGCCGGCGCTACCTGGGGTTCTTCTGGACGCTCTTCTTCTTCATCCTCTTCTCGAACCTGATCGGGCTGACGCCCTTCCCGTTGAACCCATGGGAACGCACGGCGACCGGGAACCTCGCGGTGACCGGCGCGCTGGCGATGGTCGTGTTCGTCATGGTCCAGGTCGCGGGGATGAAACAGCACGGCTGGGGCAAGTACTGGCTCCACCTGGTGCCGCCCGGCACGCCGATTTTCCTCTGGCCGCTCGTGTTCGTGATCGAGCTCATCGGGCTCTTCACCAAGCCATTCGCGCTGACCGTGCGTCTCTTCGCCAACATGACGGGAGGCCACGCGATCCTCTTGGTTCTCTTCGGCTTCCTGTATGGAGTCGAGAACGCAAACACGGGCCTCATCGGCGTCCCGTCGACCGGGGCCGCGTTCGCCTTCGTCCTCTTCATCATGCTGTTCGAGGTGCTGGTAGCACTCATTCAGGCCTATATCTTCACGACGCTCACGGCCATCTTCACCAGCCTGGCCGTGGCCGAGGAACACTAGAAAAAGGAGTCAGGAGAACCCATGGATTCACTTCTCGCACCCGTCCTCGCCCAGGCCGCCGAACAGTCGGAACAGTTCTGGGGGTGGGGCCTCATGGGCGCCGGCATCGGGGCCGGAATCGCGGCGATCGGTGCCGGGATGGGGATCGGCCGCATCGCCTCGAGCGCCACCGAGTCGATCGCGCGCCAACCCGAGGCCGCCGACGACATCCGCGGCGTCACGATCATCACCGCGGCCTTCATCGAGGGCGTGTGCCTCTTCGCGGTCGTCGTCTGCCTGCTCGTCCAGGGCACGGCCGGCGGTCCGGCCTAAGCCATGGGCTGGATGCTCCTCGCCACCGAGGCCTCCGAGGAGGCCCCCAGCTTCACGGACCTCAACTTCGCGACGGCCGCTTGGGCTTGGGTGGCCTTTCTGGTCACCTTCCTGATCCTGAGGAAGGTCGCGTGGCCCTCGCTCATCGCCAAGATGGAGGAGCGCGAGGTCCGGATCGCGGACGGGCTCAAGAAGGCCGAGGAGGCCGAGGCGCGGGCCCGCGAGCTGGTGGAGAAGCAGGAGCAGATCCTCGAGGAGGCCCGCAAGGAGGCGCAGAAGTTCCTCGCCGACAGCCGCGCCGCGGCCGAGAACGCGAAGAACGAGATACTCAGCGCCGCCCAGCAGGAGATCGCGGAGCAGCGGGAACGGGCCAAGAAGGAGATCGGCCTCGAGGTGGCCAAGGCGGTCGAGGAGTTGAAGCGGGCCACGGTCGAGCTGACCCTCGAGGCGTCCGCCCGCCTCCTCAAGCGGGAGATGCGGGACGACGACCACCGGCGGCTCGCCCGCGAGGTGGTCGACGAGGTCGCGAGCCGGCGATGGGTGGCCGAAGAGGTCGCGAGCGGGCGATGAACGTCTCGCACGCAGCCGCCGGCGTCTACGCGAAGGCGCTCTTCGAGATCGGTCTCGAGGAGCAGGCCGTGGGCCGGATCTACGACGACCTGCACGCCGTCCACGCGGCTATCCGCGGGCTCGACGCGGAGCTGCAGGCCTTCTTCACCATGCCGCAGCTCCGCCGCGACGACAAGCGGCGGATCCTCGACATGGTGTTCGAGGGCAAGGTGGGCCGGCCGGTCCTCGGGCTCCTCCATATCCTCGTCAAGAAGAGGCGGGAGCCGCTCCTCGACAACGTCGTCGAGGAGTTCGACCGCTACCGTGACCGGCACGAGGGGCGCGTCCAGGCCAGCGTGACGACGGCCCGCAAGATGGATGCCGATCTCGCCGAGGCGCTGCGCGCCGCGCTGGAGCAGCGGACGAAGAAGACCGTCGTCCTCCACGAACGGATCGATCCGGAGGTCCTCGGCGGCATCCGGGTCAACCTCGGCGACTACGTCCTCGACGGGACGGTTCGCCGGGGTCTCCAGGACATGCGGCGAAGCCTCGCCGCACCGCACGGACAGGGATAGGAAGCTATGCAGATCAGGACCGACGAGATCAGCTCGATCATCCGGCAGCAGATCGAGTCCTTCGACGTCGACCTCCGCGTCGACGAGGTCGGCACCGTGCTCGAGGTCGGCGACGGCATCGCGCGCGCCTACGGCCTCGAGAAGGTGATGGCGAGCGAGATGGTCGAGTTCGAGAACGGGTCGTTCGGCCTCGCCCTGAACCTCGAGGAGGACTCGGTCGGCATCGTCATCCTCGGCAACTACCTCGACATCCGCGAGGGGCAGACCGTGAAGCGCACCGGCCGCGTCCTCTCGGTGCCCGCCGGGGAGGCCCTCATCGGGCGCGTGGTGAATCCGCTCTCGCAGCCCATCGACGGCAAGGGGCCGATCGAGACGACCGACCTCATGCCGATCGAGGGGCAGGCGCCCGGCATCGCCGACCGGCAGCCGGTCAGAGAGCCGCTGATGACCGGCATCAAGGCGATCGACGGGATGATCCCGATCGGCCGCGGCCAGCGCGAGCTGATCATCGGCGACCGCGAGACCGGCAAGTCCGCGATCGCCATCGACACGATCATCAACCAGAAGGGCGGCGACGTCATCTGCGTCTACGTCGCGATCGGCCTCAAGGCGTCCACGGTCGCGGGCGTCGTGGAGACCCTGCGCGAGCACG
>CAZCVW010000056.1:0-13585 GCA_964502185.1 uncultured Burkholderiales bacterium | reverse complement strand
AGGGAGCGAACTTCCGCTTCGTCGTGCACCAGGCCGCGGGCATGGTGGCCGCCCAGATCGGGGTCAGCGTCGGCGAAGCCCTGGTCCGCCTGCGCGCCTATGCGTTCGGCAACGACCGCCTCCTCACCGGGGTGGCCGAAGAGGTGGTAGGCCGAGCGCTGCGCTTCGATTGACCGCAGGCCCGGTGCAGAGCCAGGGCAGTGAGGGGACACCGGCGAGCGGGCCGCCGCTCCCCCGAGCGGGAGTAGCATCGCCAAGGGGGTCCACCCGCGAGAGGGGTTCCGATGCCCAGGGAAGCACTGCTGGTCCGGACGCTGGTGGAGCTGGCCGACAGCCTCGTTGACGAATTCGACGTCGTGGAGCTGCTGACCCTGCTCGCCGACCGGTGCGTGGAGGTGTTCGATGTGGCCGCCGCCGGCCTGATGCTGGTCGCCCCCGGAGGGGACCTGCGGCTGGTGGCCTCCTCCAGCGAGGAGATGCGCCTGGTCGAGCTGTTCGAGCTCCAATCCCAGGAAGGTCCCTGCCCAGACTGCTACCGCACCGGCGAACCCGTGCTGAACCAGAACCTGGCCACGGACAATGGGCGCTGGCCCCGGTTCGGGCCCGTCGCGCTCGAGGTCGGCTTCAAGTCGGTGTCCGCCCTGCCCATGCGCCTGCGGGGCGTGACCATCGGCGTCCTCAACCTGTTCCGGACGAACGAGGGTCCGCTGGGGGAAGCCGACGTCGTCGCCGCCCGGGCGTTGGCCGACGTCGCCACGATCGCCATCCTCCAGCACCGCGCCGTCATCCAGGCCGACATCGTGAACGAGCAGCTCAACCACGCGCTCAACAGCCGCATCCTCATCGAGCAGGCCAAAGGCATCCTCGCCGAACGAGTTGGCCTCGACATGAAAGACGCCTTCTCGTGGCTGCGCAACCACGCCCGCAACCACAAGCTTCTCCTCGTTGACGTTGCCCAATCCGTCATCGACGGGACCGTGGCGCCCGATCCCCCGCTCCCTACTCCTGCCTCGGGCAGCGGGGGCTGATCGTCGCCTTTGCCCTTCAGTCGGGGGCGGCGGCGGGCTCCGCGGGTTGGTCGGTCGCCACCGGGCCCGGGCCCTCCGGGAGGCGGCTGACGGCGAGCACGGCCACCACGGCGGCGCCGACGACCATGACGAACGTGCCGTGGCCCGTGGGGTTCGCCGACGCCGCCAGCAGGGTCGAAGGGCAGCGCCACGATGAGCATCGTGGAGTTGAGTGGCGCCAGGGCGGTGGCCAGGCCGACCGCCACCAGCACGCCGATCTCCCGGCGAGGCTCCACCTCCGACATGGTTCAGCTTGCCCGATCCGGGGGGTCAGGGCGAGTGGCCGCCTCCCGGGCTTCCGCCTCGGCCCGGGAGATGATCTCCCGCAGGGGCAGGCCGGTGCGGCGCGCCACCCGGGCCGCGTCCTCGTACTCCACCTTCACCCGGCGGGCGGCCCGTTTCACCCGGATGGGGAGGCCCTCCACCTCCACCTCTTCCACGGAGCGGGCGAAGGGCCAGCGCTGCAGATGGCTGGTGCGGACCCCGAGGGTCCCCGTCTCCGCGCCCAGCAGGTCGCGCAGCCGGGGGCCGTCGGACACCTGGCCCAAGGCGGCGATGACCACTCCCGGACGGCCCTTCTTCATGGTGACGGGACTGGTCCAGGCGTCGAGGGCGCCGGCCTCGAGGAGCGCCTCCACCGCGTGGGCCACGACCTCGCCGGAGACGTCGTCGAGGTTCGCCTCGAGGAGGATCAGGGGCTGCCCCTCGGTCTGCTCGGTGTCGGCGACGGACTCGCCGAGCGCCAGGTGCAACAGGTTGGGCAGCGCCTCGAGTTCCCGCGTGCCGGCTCCGAACCCCGAGGAGGTGAGCCGAACCGGGGGGAGTGGCCCGAAGCCGGAGACCAGGCCGGCCAGGAGAGCCGCCCCCGTCGGGGTGGTCAATTCGACGTTGATGTCCATGCCGATCACCGGAGCGCCGCGCAGCAGGTCGACCACGGCGGGGGCCGGGTTGGGCAGCAGCCCGTGCGCCGCCCGGACCATGCCCGCCCCGACCGAGACGGCCGAGGCCCGGACGTCCTCGACCCCGAGAACCTCGAGGGCGGCGCAGGTGCCGACGATGTCGACGATGGCGTCGAGCGAACCGACCTCGTGGAAGTGGACCTGGTTCACGGGGCGGCGGTGGAGGCGACCCTCGGTCTCGGCCAGGACGCGGAAGACCCGCCCGGCCCGGTCCCGGACCCGGTCCGGCAGGCGGGCCTCTTCCAGCAGGGCGGCGATGTGGCTGTAGGTGCGGGCCACCTTGTGCTCCTCGACCCGGACGAGGGCCCGGGTGGCGGCCAGACCTCCCCGCATGACGGGCTCGGCGTCGAGAGACCATCCCCCGACGGGCAGAAGGCCGAGGATGGCCCGGACGTCTTCCACGGGGGCCCCGGCGTCGAGGCAGGCGCCCAGCGCCATGTCCCCGGCGATGCCGGCGAAACAGTGGAACCAAGCCACGGTTGTCATGTGAGGGCGATCATGCGACGGTCCGCAGAATGCGGGCGGCGGCGCAGGCGGCGCCGTAACCGTTGTCGATGCCGACCACGGCCACGCCCGGGGCGCAGCTCGACAGCATCGCCAGGAGGGCGGTGATGCCTTCCAACGACGAGCCGTACCCGGTGCTGGTGGGCACGGCGACCACGGGTGCCGCCACCAGGCCACCGACCGCCGAGGCCAGGGCGCCTTCCATGCCGGCCACCACGATCACAACGTCGGCGACCCGCAAGGCGTGCTCCTCGGCCAGCAGGCGGTGGATGCCGGCCACCCCGACGTCGGTTAGGCGGACGGGCGGCCAGCCGAGTGATCCGAGGGTGACGGCCGCCTCTTCGGCCACCGGCAGATCGGCCGTGCCGGCGCAGGCCACCACCGCTTCCCCCGTCCGCCGGTCCGAGGGCCGCCACACGGCCAGGCGGGCGGCGGCGTGGTACTGCCCGCCGGGCACCCGCCCGAGGACGGTTTCGGCCACATCGGGTTCAGCCCGGGTGAGCAGGATCGGGCCGCCGGTGGGCCCGTGCATCAGTTCGGCGACGATGGCGGCGCACTGCTCCGGGGTCTTGCCCGGCGAGTAGACCGCCTCGGGAAAACCCTGCCGGAGCTCCCGGTGGTGATCGACCCGGGCGAACCCCAGATCGGCGTAGGGCAGCGTGCGGACCTGGTCGAGGGCGGCGTTGGGTGACGTGGTCCCGCCGGCCACGTCGAGGAGGATCTGGCGCAGGGTCGGTTCGTCCATGGGCGTGAATATGATGGCCCGTGATGCCTTCGCCCGCTCATCAGCCCACTTTGCCGCCGGGTCGCCCCAGTTTTCCTCCTGGTCGAATCGCCTTCCTCGGCCCTCCGGGAACCTTCTGCGAGGAGGCGCTGCTCTCCCAGCCCGATCTGGCCGCCGGGGAGCTGTTGCCCATCCGCACCGTCCCCGAGGTGATCACGGCGGTGGAGCGCGGTGAGGCCGATCTCGGCGTCGTGCCCATCGAGAACTCGATCGAAGGCTCGGTCAACGTCACCCTCGACGCTCTCGGGTTCGACACCGAACTGCTGGTGCAGCGGGAGATCGTGCTGGCCGTGTCCATGAACCTCTGCGCCCGTCCGGGCACCGACCTGGGCGGCGTGCGCACCGTCGTCTCGTTTCCCCACGCCATCGCCCAGTGCCGCGACTGGCTGGCGGCCAAGCTGCCGCGGGTTGAAGTGGTGGCGGCCAACTCCACCGCCGAGGCGGCCCAGCAGGTGTCGCGCTCGAAGGCGGCCGGGCGGGCCGCCATCTCGACCGCCCTGGCCGCCCGGCTCTACGGGCTCGAGGTGCTGGCGGCCGACATCGAGGACCACCCGGAGAACCAGACGCGTTTCGTGGTGCTCGGCCGGGGGATCCCCGCCGCCACCGGGCACGACAAGTCGTCCATCGTGGTCTTCCAGTCGCAGGACCGCCCGGGTTCGTTGCTCTCGATCCTCCAGGAGTTCGCCGCCCGGGCCGTGAACCTCACGAAGCTGGAGTCCCGCCCCACCAAGCGGGGCCTGGGCCACTACTGCTTCTTCATCGACTGCGAGGGTCACATCCGCGACGAGCTGGTGGCCGACGTGCTCAAGAACCTGGCCGCCAAGCACACCCTGAAGTTCCTCGGCTCCTACCCGGTGGCCAGCGAGGCCGGCGACTCACGGCGCAAGGCGGCGGGCAAGGCCTGGCGGGCGGCGTCGGCCTGGCTGGACGACCTGCGCGCCCAGGTGCGCCCGACGGGAACGCCATGATCGACCTCCGACGACTGCGGGAAGAAGAGGACTACCGGGCCGGGATCCGGCGCAAGCGGGTCCGGGAGGGCCTCGTCGAGGAAGTGTTGGCCGCCGACGAGGAGCGCCGGAAGCTCATCGCCGAGGTGGAGGAGCTGCGGGCCCGGCAGAACGCCGCTTCCAAGGAGATCGGCCGGGCCGCCCCGGAGGAGAGACCGGCGAAGATCGCCGCCGCCTCCGCCCTGAAGGACGAGCTGGCGGGGCTGGAACCGGCTCTGGCGGAGGCCGAGGCGAAGGTCCACGAGCTGGCGACCGGGGTCCCCAACCCGGCCCACCCCTCGGTCCCCGACGGGGGCGAGGACGACTACGAGGTCCTGCGCACGCTCGGCGAGACCCCGAAGGCTCCGGCCGGCGGCCTGGACCACGCCGAGTTCGGTGAGCGGATGGGCTTCGTCGACTCGGAGCGGGCGGCCCGGATGAGCGGGAGCCGCTTCGCCTATCTGATGGGTGAGGCGGTGATGCTGGAGCTGGCCCTGGTCCGCTGGGTGATGGGCAAGCTGGTCGACGAGGGGTTCACCCCGGTGGTTCCGCCGGTGCTCGTCCGGGAGCAGATGATGGAGTCGGCCGGCTTCTTTCCCACCGACCGCAACCAGGTCTACGAGGTCGACGGCGGCGAGCTGTTCCTGGTGGGGACGAGTGAGGTCCCCCTGGCCGGCATCCACCTCGGCGAGACGCTCGACGAGGCCGACCTCCCCAAGCGCTACGGCGGTTTCTCCACCTGCTTCCGCCGGGAAGCCGGAACCTACGGCAAGGACACCAGGGGCATCTTCCGGGTCCACCAGTTCGACAAGGTCGAGATGTTCAGTTACGCCCATCCGGATCGCTCGTGGGAAGAGCACGAGGCCATGCTGGCGGTGGAGGAGTCCATCGTCAGCGGGCTGGGCCTGCCCTACCGGGTCATCGCGCTCGCGGCCGGCGATCTCGGCAACCCGGCGGCCAAGAAGTACGACATCGAGGTGTGGCTGCCGTCGGAGGGCCGTTACCGGGAGCTCACGTCGTGCTCCAACTACACCGACTACTCGGCCCGGCGGCTCGGGGCCCGCATGAAGGGAAGTGACGGCGGCACGAGGTTGGTGCACACCCTCAACGGGACCGCCTGCGCGGTCGGGAGGACCTTGCTCTTCCTCTTCGAGCACTACCAAGAGGGCGGTGGGTTGTCCGTGCCCGAAGTGCTCAGAGCCTTTACTGGATTCAGCCATGTCGAAAAGGGTGGAAGTTCGCGCTAGCGTGCGGAACTACATCCTTGTCATGAACAACACCCCTCACAATTCTCACAAATCGGCGCTAGGATCACCCTCGCAATAGAGTGAGACAGCGACAGCAGGTCCGTCCCGGAGGTGCCCCGTGGCCCAAGTGGCAAAGGTCGATTCCAAGAAAGCCTTCGTGTATCTCGCTGTGGCCTTCCTCGCCGTCAGCATCTACAACAACCCCGACAGCACGTCTCGGGACGTGGGCAACCTGTTGGGCGACGCTGGCCACGTCTTGATGGTGGGACTGGACCGGGGCGCAGACTTCCTCTCGGGCCTCGTGAACTAGAAGCGAGACGCCCGTGGGCCTCATGCGCCTACGAGAACTCCTCCTTCCCAGCCCCGACGAGATCCTCGACACGTACCTGACCCGCGACGAGCGGATCATCTATCAGGACGAGCCGTCGACCAACGCCTTCCTGATCGACGCGGCGGGCGACATCGCCGTCATTCTGGGGGTCTTCTTCGCTACCGCTTTCCTCTACGGTCGGGGCGGCGGCGCCTTCATCGGCATCCTGGGCTTCATCGTGGTCGACGTGCTGACCATCCGCCTGATCGTCGGCCGGATCCAGAAGTGGTACATCCGCTATGTCCTCACCGACTCACGGGTCATGCGCACGTGGGGTATCTTCACCCGGCACATGGCCTTCATCCCCTGGTCCAAGGTGACCGACATCACGCTGGTGCAGAGCTTCGGGGGGCGCCTGTTCGGCTACGCCACGGTGCGGATCGAGTCGGCCAACGAGGCGTCCGGGTTCCAGGAGGTCAGGGACCTCCGAGATCCGTGGGGCTTCTACCACCGGATCGCGGCCATCGTGGAGGAGCGCAACGGCCGGATCAACCCGGCCTGGCTGGAGGACGGCGCGCCGCCGGTGCGAGTTCCCCGCTAAAGGTTCGTCCCATTTGGGCCGATACGTCCGCAATGGACGTGCCGACCTGGGAGGAACCGATGACCTTCGCCCTGCTGCTCCTGGCCCTGCTGGTGCTGCTGCCCGTGGCCATCCGCATCGGCAGCCGGGGTGAGGCCGGCACCGTGGCCGCCGCCGCCCTCACCGCCGGGGTGGTCGTCGCCGGGATGAGCAGCCTCACCTGACTACGCTTCCTCCCCCGGAGGGATGCCGGAGCGGCCAAACGGTGGCGCCTTGAAAGCGCCCGGGTGATGAGCCCCGTGGGTTCGAATCCCACTCCCTCCGCGCTGAAGGTGCTGGTCAGGGCATGTATGAGGGCCCGTGAGAGGCCGCGAAACCGGCGCGAAACGCCCCGCCTTCAGCGTGCCGACAGTTTTCGCCGGGCCGGTCGAAAGCAGGATTGTCCCGCTTGGGCTCCGAATCTCCCGGTCAGACCCCCGACCAGGAGCCAGTCGCGGAATGTCCACGTATCTCAGAGCGTCGCGTCGCCGCGGCGCTGTTTCCCTCGTTGCCGGTGCGATGCTGAGCGCCGGCTTTCTCGCCGCCGGTACCCCGCCGTCCGGGGCGGCCGACGACGCCCTCGTCAAGGCCGTCGCCGTCGCCGAGACCACCCCTTCACCCAAGCCTATGGACTCGGTGGACGACATGGCCATCTGGGTGAACCCGGCCGACCCGTCCAAGTCGCTGGTCGTCGGGGCCGACCACCAGGCCCACACCCTGGACGTCTACGACCTCTCGGGCGAGCGCGTGAGCAGCACCAGCATCGGCAATGCCAACAACGTCGACCTCCGGACCGACTTCTCCTTTGCCGGTACGCCCGCCCCGCTGGTCGCCGTGGGTGGCGACGGGCAGGTGGACTTCTACCGGCTGGACACGGTCGCCCAGAAGCTGGTCGATGTCACCAAGACGGCGGTCAGCTACACGGGCACCCACGGCGTGTGCCTTTACCACAGCCCGAAGAACGGCAAGTTCTACGCCTTCGCGGTGAACCGCGGCGGCACGGTGGGCCAGTTCGAGCTGTCGGAAACCGCCGGCGAGATATCGGGCCACAAGGTGCGCGATATCAACGTGAACCCCCGCCCGCCGGCCGACGCCACCGGCAACGACGCCCTCGAAGGCTGCGTGGTCGACGACGCGGGCGGGAGCCTGTTCGTCGGCGAGCAGGACTGGAACATCTGGCGCTACGGCGCGGACCCCGGCGACTCCGACGACCGGGTCATGGTCGACAAGGAAGAGTCGGAGGGCGGCAACTTCGCCCGGGACGTCGAGGGCCTGGCCGTGGTCCACAGCCCCTACGGCAACTTCCTCCTCGCCTCGGCCCAGGGCCGCTACGACGGGCAGTACGGCACCTTCAACGTGTACCAGCTCGAGGCGCCCTACACGTTCCTCCGCCGAGTGCGGGTGGAGGGCGGCCCGAACTCGGACGGCTGCGAGCGCACCGACGGCATCGAAGCCGCCTGGGGCGACCTCGGGTCCCGGTTCCCGCAGGGCATCTTCATCTGCCAGGACAACAGCAACACCGCCCCGGGTCCCGGCAACATGAACTTCAAGTACGTCCCCCTGCACGACGTTGTGCCCTTCTCCGGCACGCCCACCACTCAGCCGCCCACCACCCAGCCGCCCACCATCGAGCCCCCGGCCACCCAGCCGCCCACCACGGAGCCTCCGGGGGACGGCCCGCCGGCCACCCAGCCGCCGGTCACGAAGGCTCCTGATGGGGCCAGGTCCTCCGGGTACTGGATGCTCGGGGCGACGGGGAAGGTGTACGCCTTCGGTGACGCGGCCAAGCACGGTGAGCCCAGCACGCCCCGGCGGGCGGTCGACCTCGAGCCCACGCCGGCCGGGAAGGGGTACTGGATGGTCGATGCCGCCGGGGGCGTCCTGCCCTTCGGCGACGCGACCGGCCTCGGCCGCCTCGAAGCGGGCCGCCTCGGCGCCGGCGAGGAGGTCACCAGTCTCTCGGCCACGCCGACCGGCACGGGCTACTGGCTCTTCACCAACCGGGGCAAGGTCTTCGCCTTCGGCGATGCCCCAGTGCTCGGCGACATGTCCGCCGTCAAACTGAACGATCCGGTGCTCGACTCGATCGCCACACCGACCGGCAAGGGCTACTACATGGTGGCGGCCGACGGCGGCATCTTCTCCTTTGGCGACGCCCGCTTCTTCGGCTCGATGGGCGGCCAGCGGCTGAACGCCCCGGTCCAGTCGCTCGTGCCCGATCCGGACGGTGCGGGCTATTGGCTGGTCGCCTCCGATGGCGGGGTGTTCGCCTTCCAGGCCGGCTTCCGCGGGTCCATGGGATCGAGCCGCCTCAACGCCCCGGTGACCGGGATGGTGGCCTTCGGCAACGGCTACCTGATGGTGGGCACCGACGGCGGCATCTTCAACTTCTCCGACAAGAAGTTCGCCGGCTCGCTGGGCGGCAACCCGCCGTCCGAGCCGATCACCTCGGTGGCCGCCCTCAGCTAGCGCCCACGGCCCGACGGTCAGTACTGCGCCGGCCGGAGCGGACCATATAGTGCCCCCCGACTGAGCGGCACCGGAGGGCGCCCGAGATGGGACACCAGTGACGGCACGCGGAAGAGGTCCCGGTCCTGTACCGGCCACCGGGGCCTGGCGGCCGGGCGACGAACCCGGCGGCCGGCGCTTCGTCACCCTCTTCGCCGCCCCACCGCTGGCCCTCGAGGCGGGCGGAACGCTCTCGCCCGTGGAGGTCGCCTACGAGACCTGGGGCGAGCTCAACCACGACCGTTCCAACGCCGTACTGGTGCTGCACGCCCTGACCGGTGACAGCCACGCGGCCGGGCCCGCCGGTTCCGGCCACCGGTACCCGGGCTGGTGGGACGCCATGATCGGCCCGGGAAAGGGCATCGACACCGACCGCTGGTTCGTGGTGTGCCCGAACGTCCTGGGCGGGTGCCAGGGCACCACGGGCCCGGCCTCTCCCGCCCCACCCCGGCGGAGCGAAGAGGCAGCCGGCCGTCCCTACGGCTCCCGCTTCCCCCGCGTCACCATCCGTGACCAGGTGGCGGTGGAGGCCGCCCTGGCCGATGCGCTCGGCATCGGGCGCTTCGCCGCGGTGGTCGGCGGTTCCATGGGCGGCATGCGGGCGCTCGAGTGGGCCGTCGGCTACCCGGATCGGGTCGAGACCGTGGTGGTGGTGGCGTCGGGGGCGGCGGCCACGGCCGAACAGATCGCCCTGTGCTCCCTGCAGAACGAGGCCATCCGGGCCGATCCCCGCTTCCGGGGTGGCGACTACTACGACGCGCCCGACGGCGAAGGACCGCACGAGGGCATGGGCCTCGCCCGCCGGATCGGCCACCTGAGCTACCGGAGCGAGCCGGAACTGCAGGCCCGCTTCGGCCGAGGGGCCCAGGAGCGGGAGGATCCGCTGGCGGGCGGTCGTTACGCGGTCGAGTCGTACCTCGACCACCATGGCGACAAGCTGGCCCGGCGCTTCGACGCCAACACCTACATCGTGCTCTCGGAGGCGATGAACCATCACGACGTCGGCCGCGGGCGCGGTGGCCTAGCCTCGGCTCTGTCCCGGATCACCGCCCGGGTGGCGTTGGCCGGGGTGGACAGCGACCGCCTCTACCCCGTCTGGCTCCAGCAGGAGATCTCCGACCTGCTGCCGGACCCTCCGGAGGTCACCGTGTTGCACTCGATGCACGGCCATGACGCGTTCCTGATCGAGAGTGAAGCGGTGGCCGCCTTCGTGCGGAAGGCTCTGGAGGTGGGCAGATGCGCGTCCTGATCGTCGTCGGCGAGGGCGACCCGCCCGACCGGCTCGTGGCCCGGGCGGACCGCGTCATCCGCTCGGCCGGGCCGGTCCTGGAACCCGGGTTGCTGGCCGACGTCCGGGGCCACATCCCCGAGGACGTGGCCGTGGTCGGCCCGCCCCTGCCCGCCGCGACGGCCGCCGCCCAACTCCGCCGGCACGGTTTCCCCGTCACCCTCCACTCCGACGGGGCGGACGGCGCACCGCCTCCCGCTCCCCCCGGGGTCCGCGTGCTGCCGCTCTCCGATCCAGCCGCGCCGATGGAGGTGGCCGGCTCGCTCCTCGAGCTGGTCGGCAACACGCCGCTGGTCCGGCTGGACAGGATCGGACGGCGGCTCGACTGCCACCTGCTGGCCAAGCTGGAGATGCTCAACCCCGGCGGCAGCGTGAAGGACCGGCCCGCCATCGCCATGGTGGAGGCAGGCGAGCGGGCCGGCCTCCTGAAACCCGGTGGGACGATCGTGGAACCGACCTCGGGGAACACCGGCGTCGGGCTCGCCATCGTCGCCGCCCGCCGGCGCTACCGCTGCGTCTTCGTGATGCCCGACAAGATGAGCGCCGAGAAGATCAAGCTCCTGCGGGCCTACGGCGCGGAAGTCGTCGTCTGCCCGACGGCCGTCGCCCCCGACCACCCCGAGTCGTACTACTCGGTGGCCACCCGCCTGACCGGGGAGATCCCGGGCGCCTTCCAGCCGAACCAGTACCACAACCCCGAGAATCCGGCCTCCCACGTGCGGTCCACCGGCCCGGAGTTGTGGCGGCAGACGGCGGGCCGCATCACCCACTTCGTGGCCGGCATCGGCACGGGCGGCACGATCAGCGGAGTCGGCCGCTACCTGAAGTCGCAGAACCCGGACGTGGTGATCGTGGGCGCCGACCCCGAGGGCTCCGTCTATTCGGGCGGCGACGGCCGCCCCTACCTGGTGGAGGGCATCGGCGAGGACTTCTGGCCCACCACCTATGACCCCTCGGTCGTCGACCGGGTGGTCCCCGTCTCCGACCGGGACTCGTTCCTGACGGCCCGGCGGGTGACCCGCGAAGAGGGCATCCTCGTCGGCGGATCCGGGGGCACGGCGGTGTGGGCGGCGCTGGAAATCGGGCGGGACCTCGGACCCGACGACGTGGTCGTGGTGCTCCTCCCCGACTCGGGGCGCGGCTACCTGTCGAAGGTCTACGACGACGACTGGATGTCCGACTACGGCTTCCTGCAGTCGGCGGGCCAGACGACGGGCGACGTGCTGAGCCGCAAGGCGGGCAACAGCCTGCCGGTCCTGGTCCACGTCCATCCCGACGAGTTGGTACGCGACGTGATCGCCGTCATGCAGGAGTACGAGGTGTCGCAGCTCCCCGTCGTCCGGGCTGAACCGCCCCTCAAGGCGGCGGAGGTGGCGGGCAGCGTGGCCGAGCGGGAACTCCTCGCCCGGGCCTTCGCCGACCCGTCGGTCCTCGACCGGCCCGTGGCCGAGGTGATGTCGCCGCCGCTGCCGATGGTGGGGCGGGGTGAGCCGGTCGACGCGGCCGTGACGGCCCTCGAAGCCGCCAGCGCCGTGCTCGTCCTCGACAGCGGTCACCCGGTGGGGATCCTCACCCGGTCGGACCTGCTGTCCTTCCTCTCCAGCGGGCCGCGATGACTGTCCCCAGAGGCTTCGAGACCAGAGGCTTCGAGACCAGCGGCTTCGAGACCCGCGCCATCCACGCCGGGCAACCGCCCGACCCGACGACGGGGGCGGTGATGGTGCCCGTCTATCTCAGCTCCACGTTCGCCCAGGAGGCGGTCGGCCGGCACCAGGGCTACGAGTACGCCCGCACCGGCAACCCCACCCGGTCCGCCCTGGAGACCTGCCTCGCCTCGCTGGAGGAAGCCACCTACGGGTTCGCCTTCGCCAGCGGGATGGCGGCCGAGGATGCCGTGCTACGGCTCCTCAGTCCGGGTGACCACGTCGTCATGCCCCGGGACGCCTACGGGGGGACGTACCGCCTGGCCGCCCGGGTCCACGGTCCGGCGGGGCTGCGCTTCGACACGGCCGACCTGTCCAACCCGTCGGCCCTGGCCGGGGCGTGGACGCCGGAGACCCGCATGGTGTGGGTGGAGACGCCGTCCAACCCGCTCCTGTCGGTGGTCGACATCGCCGCCGTGGCCGCCTTCGCCGCCGAGCGGGGCGCCCTCTGCGTCGTCGACAACACCTTCGCCACCCCCTACCTGCAGCGGCCGCTCAACCTCGGCGCCCACGTCGTCGTGCACTCGACGACCAAGTACCTCGGCGGCCACTCCGACGTGGTGGGCGGCTTCGCGGCCACGTCCGACGAGGGCGTGGCGCAGGGGCTCGGCTTCCTGCAGAACGCGGTGGGCGCCGTCCCCGGACCGCTCGACTGCTTTCTCGTGCTCCGGGGCGTGAAGACGCTCGGCGTGCGCATGGACCGTCACTGCGAGAACGCGGCCGCCGTGGCCGAGCAGCTGGCGGCCCACCCGGCCGTCGACCGGGTGCTCTATCCGGGTCTGCCCAGCCATTCCGGCCACGACCTCGCGGCCCGCCAGATGCGCGACTTCGGCGGCATGGTGTCGTTCACGCTGTACGGCGGCGAGGAGGCGGCCCTGGCCGTGGTGGCCCGCACGAAGGTGTTCACCCTGGCCGAATCGTTGGGCGGCGTGGAGTCGCTCATCGAGCACCCCGGCCAGATGACCCATGCCTCGGTGGCCGGGTCGACGAACGAGGTGGACCCGGCACTGGTCCGGCTCTCGGTCGGTCTCGAGACCCTCGACGACATCCTCGAGGATCTGCTCCAAGCCCTGGAACCCGTGGCCTAAGTGGCGGGCAGCGGGGGGAGCGGGAGGACGGCCAGGCGGTCGCGCCGGAGCATGTTGCGGGCGCACGCGATGGCGACGGCGGCCGAGGCCGACGTGGCCGCGGCCATCAGCCAGGCGGCGCCGAAGCCGGCGTGCTCGGCCAGGAAGCCGAAGAGGAGCGGGCCGGCCACCGCCCCGAAGTAGGTCCCGGTCTGGGTGATGCCGGTGGCCGCCGCCGGGGAACCGGGATTGGCCCGCACGACGGCCAGGTTGAACAAGCCCGGCCAGGCCCACCCGGCGCCGAAGGCCAAGGGGACGGCGGCGAGGTAGAGGCCGGGCCGGTGGACGGCCATGGCCACATAGGCGAGCGAGCCCAGGCCCAGCATGCGGCTGACCACGGTGAGGTGACCTCCCTCCCTCCGGTCGGCCCGTACACCAGCCAGTATCCGGACGGTGAGCCCGATCGCGCTGCCCAGCGTCAGGCAGAGCCCGGCCGACCCCGGCGCCAGGCCGGCGTCGACGCCGGCGGACACCAGGAAGGCA
>CAZCVW010000055.1:0-13672 GCA_964502185.1 uncultured Burkholderiales bacterium | reverse complement strand
GGCGCCGATCTTCTCGTACGGGTCCTCGAGCTCGATCTCCTTGGCGATGGATACGCCGTCGTTGGTGATCGTGGGGGCGCCCCACTTCTTCTCGAGCACCACGTTCCGGCCCTTGGGGCCGAGAGTGACCCGCACCGCATCCGCGAGCTGGTTCATCCCGCGCTCAAGGGCCCGGCGGGCCTCCTCATCAAAGGCAATAATCTTCGACATTCCGCAAGAACCCCCTGGGGCAACGTCCGTCTAGGTGACTACGTTTTTAGCACTCTCACCCCGAGAGTGCTAACAGGAGCCTAGCGCCCCTCCAGATCACACGGAGGCCGATCGTGACCCGTACCCCGTCCACCATGCTCGCCCTCGGCACCTCGGCGCCGGACTTCTCGCTCTCCGACCCCGAGGGCGAGGTCCACAGCCTGGCCGACCTCGCCGCCGCCCCGGCCCTGGTGGTCGCGTTCCTCTCCAACCACTGTCCCTACGTGCGTCACGTCGCCGACCGGCTGGGCGAACTGGCCGGGGCGTGCCAGGAGCGGGGGGTCGGTTTCGTCGGCATCCAGAGCAACGACGTGGAGGCGTACCCCGACGACCGGCCCGGGATGATGGTGAAGATGGCCGAACTCCACAACTGGACGTTCCCCTACCTGTACGACGAGAGCCAGGAGGTGGCCAAGGCCTACCGGGCCGCCTGCACCCCGGACTTCTTCGTCTTCGACGCCGATCGCAAGCTCGTCTACCGGGGCCAGATGGACGGGGCCCGCCCCCACAACGACGTGCCGGTCACCGGCGAGGACCTCCTGGCCGCCGTCGAGACCGTGCTGACCGGGGGCTCCCCGTCCGACGACCAGCGCCCGAGTCTGGGCTGCAACATCAAGTGGAAGCCCGGGAACGCCCCCGAGTACTTCTGACCTGCGGTTTTACCCGCGGCGGCGGGTTCTGGTCACGGTTTGGTCACGGATGACAGAAATCGTGGCGCGGCCAGAGGCCGCGTATCCCTACGGAGATACGTCGGCCTCGAGGGCGACGAGAGCGATCCGTAACTGGTCGACGAAGCCAGGGAGGAGATCTGTCGCGGTGGTATGCAGAATCTCCAGGTCGATCGACCAGTACCCGTGGATGACGCGATTGCGGAGTCGAGCGGGTTGCGACCAGGGGATGTCCGGGAAGCGGCCCTTCACCTCCTGGTCGAGCTGGCTGGCGGCCTCACCGAGGACAGTGAAGTTCCACAGCAGAGCGTCTCGTCGTTGACGATCAGCCTGCAAAGCGTCGAGATCGGTGCCTGCAACTAAGGCCTGCGCTTGCGTGGCGGCGTCGATCATTTCCCCGATCAGTAGCAGTTCACGCCGCATAGAGCGTGCGAGCTTCTGCCAGCACCTGGTCGCGGAGGCGCTCGTGGAGCGACCTACGTGAAACGAGGTCGACGGGCCGGCCGAACAGATCGGACAGCTCATCCGCGAGCTTCTCGATCTCCCAGCCGAGACGTGCCCCCGGCGCGAGCTCATACAGGAGATCGATGTCACTGCCGCTCGTCGCCTCGCTGCGACTGGCCGACCCGAAGACCTCGAGCCGCGAAACCCCGTAGCGGACGCAGACCGCCCTCAGCTCCTCAACATCGACGACCAGGCCCGGCACGATCACCTCTCCATCGTACGCGGCCCGCACCCCCGGGCCGCGTCTGGCGCGATCAGCCGCCGGGGGTCAGGCTGCAGTGGTGCGGGCCCGGATCAGGGCGCGTTCCAGCTCGGCGGCGGTGCCCACGAGATGCATCACGACCATGGTCCCGCCGGGCCGCTCCTCGAGGCGCAGCACCCGAGCAACGACCGGTGCCTCCTCATCGCCGGTGACGACCAGCGCGCCCTCGACCACGGCGCCGGGATGGACGGCTTCGTCGAGGAAGGCCCACAGGTGACCTTCGTGGTCAGGTCCCTGGGCGTCACAAGGAATGTCGAGTTCGAGCGCCACTGCGGTCACCTCCTCGGAAACTCGTTCTTCTGTTCCGCTGGCTTGAAGAAGGCTTCAAGCTTCTCTGCCCACAGAATAGCGACGGCCGGAAACACCACGTCGGCGTGCGGGCGCCGGCCCGTGGCCAGCAAACCGAACCCTGCGGCCGCGAGCGCGTCCACCGGGCAACGTGCCCAGCGAGCGTAGGTCGGGAGACGCTCCTCGAGGATGCGCTCCTCAGGCCAGTCGGGCAGTACGAGATTGACGCTCAGCGATCCCATGTTCTGACCGCGGTAGCTGTAACGACGGGCCTGACGAACGGCGTGGTCGAGGAACTTCGAGGTCGTAATCGGCGACCCCCGCACCACCGCGACCGCTTCCGCGGGCACGGTCCCGCCCGGGGTCCAGAAGTGATCCTCGATCGGCTCCAGCGCCGACGGATCCGGGAGGTTTGGTCCCTGCATGGCCGGCGGGGACGGCCCGAGACACCTACCCCACGGGACGTAAGCTCGGACGAGAGCACGCATGGCTGGATCGCGTCGCCGAAGTCGCCGCGCCTCCGCGCCCTGGCCCGGACCTCGGAATCGACCTGGGGCTCTGACGCGCCCGCCGCTGACGGACCCCCTTAGGGCTCGTTGGCGGATCGCGACGCGGCGGCGATCCGTCAGCGCTCCAGCCCGACGGATATCGCAGGCATGCGGACCCAAGCGCTGCCGGCGTTCGGGGGCAGCCCGGCGCAGCGATACCGAGCGGGTTCGGGGTGCCGGGTCAGCACGCCGAACCCGAGAGAGAACGGCACTTATGCGCTATCTGGCAGAAGGTCACCGGAGGCCGCGGGTGGCGAGAGCAACTGTCTCCAACACGAGCACGGCAATCGACATGATGAGACCGACGCCAAAAAAGAATCGGACGAACCGCCGCACACGGATCGGGTCTGAGTAAAACTCTCGCGTACGGCGAGTCGTCAGGAACCGCCAGCGCGAAGGCCGCTGATACTGCTCCACGAGCTTCGCAGCCCAGCCGGTACGCCACCCCCGGTAATCGACAAACATGACCAGTGACACCAGCCCCAGGACGACGAAGGTCGTGATGATGCCAACGGCGTCCGGGAGCGGTTGTTGGTAGGGGCCGGACGAGGACACCGCGTTCAGCATACGAACCCTCCGGTCCACGACGTGGACGGCCGCGGCGACCGGAACGGCCGATCCGACCGGGAACGGCACCTTCGCGGTGGTGGGTGATACCGGACGGGTTGCCGACCAGCAGGTAGCGCACAGTCCCAAGCATTAGCGCGCTGTTCTGCTCGGTCCACGGCATTGGCGATCGGGTTCGGCCGTCAGTGGGCGGTGCGCCAGGCGTCGAAGATCTCGGGGCGGAGTCGGCCGCGGTGGGGGACGTCGAACCCCGCGTTCCGCGCCCAGGCGCGCACTTCGGCGACGGTCGGCTCCGGCCGCTCCGGGGCGGTCAGGAGGAGGGGATCGCTCGTCGTGGTCCGTTCCTGGGCTGCGGGTTCGGTGGTGGCCCACTGCCAGGCCGCGGCGAGGTAGCGGTAGGTCCACTCCTCGGCCAGTGGCCGGGTCTCGCAGAACACGAGCGGGATGGTGGGCCAGCGGATCTGGTATTCGGCCAGGGCGTCGGCGACGGCGGCGGGACGGGCGTGCCGCTGCTTGAACAGGGCCGAGTAACGGTCCTCGACCACCACGGCGGCGCGGGGCAGGGCGGCAAGGTCGCCCAGCGCATAGCGCAGCTTCCCGTTGGCCACGCTGCTGACGAGGTCGGGGACGGACTTGCGTTCCACTGCGGCGACGAGCCGGCCGTCGGCCACGACGCCGTAGTCGCCGCAGGGCAGCGCCCGGGACACGGTCGACACCGCCTGTCCGGCGAACCGGTAGGCGTAGCGCTCGCGGGTGTCCACGATGATCTCGAGGTCGGCGAGCCCGCCGGCCCGGGCGGTCGGGAGGGCCACGTTCGGGCGGGCCTGCTTGCGGGTCCGGGGCGACTGCCAGAACACCACGTCGCGGCCCCGGGCGGTGGTGAAGACCAGCTGCGAGCGGTTCTCCCGGGCCCGGTCGGCGACGACCTCGATCGCCGCCCCCCGCCGGACGCACGACCGCAACGGCACCCGCTCGACGACCTCGCCGTCCTCCGGCCAAGCGTCGAGCGGCATCGCGTAGCAGAACAGCGCCTTGGTCCGCGGCCAGGTCCCGGCCGTGCGGAACACCAACCCGCCCGCGATCGGGAGGCGCAACAGATACCCCAGGGACGAATCCCGATCCGGGTTCGACACGATCAACAGCTCGCCCGCGTCCTGCACGGCCCAAGCGTAGAACCAACAGCCTCTCGGCCCATGACTTCCCGGACCCCGGACCTTCGAGGCCCTCCCTCGGGCCGGTTTCTGGTCACGGTCTGGTCACGGATGCCACGGATCTGCCACTACGCAACGTCACCAGATGGAATCTCACCCATGTATTTCCGCAGGTCAGCGGACTAGGCGGGACGAGACGGCACCACGGAGAATGGCGGTGCTGCAACATCAAGTGGAAGCCGGGGAAGGAGCCGGAGTACTTCGTCTGAAGCTCCCGATCTGGTCCTGGTCGACGGGCGCGCCCCCAGTTCCCCGAGACTGGCTGCCGAGAAGTACATGGCCGCGGTGAGCGGAGAGCCCACGTCCACAACCTCGACGTCGTGGACGACTGGGGCGAATATCCAGCGCGAATATCCAGCCGCCTTCCCGAGTCGATTGGGGCATACCGGGAGAAACCGGTCCTTATCCCCGCGCACCACACAGGACCGCGCGGCGAAGGAGAGTGCAATGCAGCAGGTGACGGGAGCGAGCCGCCGGCTCGCCATCTGGGGGGCCGTACTGGCTGCGGCCATCGTGCCTTCGACGGCCTTTGCCGGAGGCGGTGGCGATGGCGCCAAGGGGGACGGCGACAACGAGGGTCGCCATGGGCGTCAGCACGGCAACGGCGAAGGCCTGTCCGTGGCCGGTCGGGCGATGAGCCGGGCCGAGCACGCCGGCTCCGCCATCCAGATCAAGGCCCACCGGGCCGACGAGACTGATGAATCCGGCGGCTGGGTCCGCTTCGGCCAGCGCACCGCCGAGGGCGGCATGGCCCTCGAGGGCGAGGTCACCTGTCTGCTCCGGGGTGACGACGGCGTCGTCCAGGTGACGGGCACCGTGCGCCGCGGCGGCACCCGCGCCCACGGCGAGAAGAAGGGCGGCGACGACCCGTCCGCCCAGCCGTCCGACGACCCGCAGACCATGCTCGACGGGCTGCTCGGCGGCGCCGAGCCGCAGAGCCCGGGCGGCGGCACAGACAGCGGCACAGAGGATGGCAGGGGCAAGCGCCGCGGGGGTGGCGAACTGGCCGGTAAGGATTTCGCCTTCACCATCGACGTCCCCGGCGACCCGCAGCACTTCTCGGCTCCGACGCTCGGTGACGCCGGCACCCTTCCCGCCTGCAGCGCCGGCGAGGGGACGCTCGAGGTCACCCGGGGCGGGTTCCGCACGACCCAGACCGAGGGCAGCTCCGCCAGTCACAGTCACGGGCACGGTCGCTAATGCCGCCGGGAAAGACGCCTGTCGTGGGCGCCGGGTGAAAGAGGCGACACCCGGCGCCCCGACGGGCACCTGCTTCGACCGGCCTGCCGGTTGGAAACCGCTCAGCCGCCGGCGACGGCGGGGATGATGCTGACGACCTGACCCTTGGTCACGGGCGTGGACAGGTTGTCGAGGAAGCGGATGTCCTCGTCGGCCACGAACACGTTGACGAAGCGGCGCAGCGCGCCCGCGTCGTCGAAGAGGCGCTCGCCGATGCCCGGGTGGTTGGCGTCGAGCGCCTTGAGCACGTCGCCGATGGTGGACCCTTCGACGGACACCTCGGAGGCGCCGCCGGTCAGGGTGCGCAGCGCGGTGGGGATGCGGACGGTCGTAGTCATGATCACTCCTCGATGGAGAAGGCCGACGTGAAGGCCTCGATGGTGGGGGCGATGGTGGCGGTCGGGCCGACCGTGTCGGTGAGGGCTTCCAGCGTCTTCAACCCGTGGCCGGTGACGTAGGCCACCACCCGCTCCCCGGGGTCGATGACGCCCGACTCGGCCAGACGCTTGAGGGTGGCGATGGTCACGCCGCCCGCCGTCTCGGTGAAGATCCCCTCCGTGCGGGCCAGCAGCTTGATGCCCTCGATCACCTCGTCGTCGGCGACGGCGGCGCAGCCGCCGCCCGAGGAGCGGATCACGTCGAGCGCGAAGTAGCCGTCGGCCGGGTTCCCGATGGCCAGCGACTTGGCGATGGTCTTGGGCTTGACCGGCCGGATCGTGTCGGAACCGGTCAGGAAGGCGGTGGCCACCGGGCTGCAGCCTTCGGCCTGCGCCCCCGACACCCGCACCTTGGCCGGGTCCTCGTCGACGAGGCCGACCTTGGCCAGTTCCTCGAAGCCCTTCTTGATCTTGGTGAGCTGCGACCCCGAGGCGATCGGGACGACCACGTGGTCGGGGAAGCGCCAGCCGAGCTGTTCGGCCGTCTCGAAGGCCAGGGTCTTGGACCCCTCGGCGTAGTAGGGCCGTAGGTTCACGTTGACGAAGGCCCACGGGTAGGTGCCCGCCAACTCGGCGCAGAGCCGGTTCACGTCGTCGTAGTTGCCGTTCACGGCGACCACGTTCCCCCCGTAGACCGAGGTCGCCACCACCTTGCCCGACTCCAGGTCAGAGGGGATGAACACGTAGCTCTTCATGCCGGCCCGGGTGGCGTGGGCGGCCACCGAGTTCGCCAGGTTGCCGGTGGAGGCGCAGGCGGCCGTCTTGAAGCCGAACTCCAGGGCCTTCGACAACCCGACGGCGACGACCCGGTCCTTGAACGAGTTGGTGGGGTTCACCGTGTCGTTCTTCACCCACAGCTCGGAGAGTCCGAGGGCGCCGCCGAGGCGTTCGGCCCGCACGAGCGGGGTGAACCCGGCGCCGAGGTCGACGGCCGGGCTCCGGTCGGCCGGGAGCAGGTCGGCGTAGCGCCAGATGGTGGCCGGGCCGTGTTCGATCTTCTCCCGGCTGATGTTGGCGGCGATCGCCTCGTAGTCGTAAGCGGCCTCCAGCGGCCCGAAGCACCACTCGCACACGTGGATCGGCGCCACGTCGTACTCGCGGCCGCACTCCCGGCAGCGGAGTTGAGATACATAGGTCACAGCAACGGCCTCCATTCTCGTTCGACGCGCTCTCGAGCGCCTCGAGCGGTGGGGCCGCTCTTTGGCTGCTCATCGGTCAGGCATTGGCACCTGGCTTCCCTCTTTGGAGAGGATCGCTGGTTGCCGCGGCGTCAACGGGCCTGTCCCTCGGCCGCTCTGGATGAGCGCGTGTCTTCCCAAAAAGGGTGCCACGCCTGGAGCAGAACCGTCAAAGCACAGGATCCCTAGACTCGGCGGCCGTGTCCGGGCTCATCTTCTCCCATCGGGACTTCGACGCCTCCCAACTGGCCGCGGCCAAGGAGGCGCAGGGGCTCACCGCATCACTGTGCATCCCGGCCCGGGACGAGGAGCCGACCATCGGCGCCATCGTGGCCTCGGCCCGGCGCCACTTCGTCGAACAGCTGCCGCTCCTCGACGAGATCCTCGTGCTCGACGACGGCTCCGCCGACCGCACCGCCGAGGTCGCCGCGCAGGCCGGCGCCCGGGTCGTGCGGGGCGACGAGGTCAGGCCCGAGGCCGGACCGGGGACGGGCAAGGGCGACGCCATCTGGAAGTCGCTCCAGGCCAGCCGGGGTGACCTGGTGTGCTGGGTCGACGGCGACATCGCCGACTTCGGACCCCGCTTCGTGCTCGGCCTGCTCGGCCCGCTCCTGACCCAGCCCCAGGTGGAGTTCGTGAAGGGCTTCTACCGCCGGTCCGGCCCCGGGGTCGAAGGGGTGTCCCCTGGGAAAGGCAGCGCGCCAGCCCGGGGTGGGCGGGTGACCGAGTTGGTGGCCCGCCCCCTCATCTGCCGTCTGTTCCCCCACCTGGCCGGCATCGTCCAGCCGCTGGCCGGCGAGTTCGGCGGACGGCGGGAGCTCCTCGAGACGCTGCCCGTCGTGTGCGGCTGGGGCGTCGACCTCGGCCTCGTGATCGACGTGGCCGCCCACGCCGGGCTGGACGCCCTGGCCCAGGTGGACCTCGGCCACCGCCGCCACCGGCACCGGTCCCTGGAGGACCTGGCCCCCCAGGCCATGGCGATCATCGCCACCGCCATGCGCCGGGCGGGGATCCCGGAGCCGGAAGCCGCCTGCCTCGGCGGCCTCGTCCGCTTCGACGAGAACCACCGGCGCCACGACGTGGCCGTGGAGACCCGGGAGCGGCCGCCGCTCCGCGCTGGGACCCGGCGCCCAGCGGCCAGTAGCGAGCTGGCCGTCTAGTGGGCGTCCTCTACACCGACGTCGACGGCACGCTGGTCGGGCCGCTCGGCAACCTGTTCTGGGACGGCGACCGCAAGCCGACGCTCGCCGCGGCCGAGGCGCTGGTGCGGGCTACCCGGGAAGGCCTCGAGATCGTGGCCCTCACCGGACGGACCCAGACCGGGATGTTCGAAGTGGCCCGGCTCCTCGGCCTGGAGAGCTGGATCTGCGAGCTGGGCGGCGTCCGGGCCTACCAACGGGGCGCCGAAGTCGTCCACGACCACGGCGAGTTTCCCGGCGAAGGAGCCCCGGCCCCCGCCCTGGCCGAGGCCGTCGACCTGCTGGTGGCCAGTTTCCCGGAGCGGATCGAGGAGCACAGCCCCTGGAACGCCCGGCGGGAGTGCTCGCTGGTCCTGCGGGGCGACCTCGAGGATCTCGACGCCGACCGGTTGTTGGCCGGCGCCGGCTTCGGCTGGGCGGAGCTCATCGAGAACGGTGTGATCCCCCGCCGCTTCCCCGGGATCCCGGAGGTGGAGCGGGTCCACGCCTACCACCTCGTCCCCCGGGGCGTCTCCAAGGTCACCGCCATCGCCGCCGATCGGGCGCAGCGAGGCATCCCCCGGGAGGACTGCGCCGTCGTGGGCGACGCCGGCGCCGACCTGGATTGCCGGGTGGAGGTGGGCCGCTGTTTCCTCGTCGGCAACGGTCTGGTCAAGGACCCGGACCTCGCCTGGGCCACCCAGCCCGGCTCGGGGGTCGAGGTGACGGACGCCGGTTTCGGCGCCGGATTCGCCGAAGTTGTGCACCGTCTGCTGGACGAAGCCTGAACAACGGAAACCACACCGCTCAAGGTCGGAGGCGTTAGGGTCGATCCCATCCCTATGTCTCCGGTAAGCGCGGAACGGACGATGACAAGCCTCTACGAGGCCATCCACCGCCGGCGGGACGTGCGGGGCCAGTTCACCGGCGCCCCGATGGATCCCGAGGCCCTGGAACGTGTCCTGGCGGCGGCCCACGCCGCTCCGAGCGTCGGCCTCACCCAGCCGTGGGATTTCGTGCTGGTCGAGGACTGGGCGACCCGGAAGGCCTTCTTCGAGCACGTCCACACCGAGCGGGCCGTCTTCGCCGCCACCCTGCCCCCCGAACGGGCCTCGGTGTTCTCCACCATCAAGATCGACGGGGTCATGGAGTCGACCCTCTCGGTCGTCGTGACCTACGACCCGGGCCGGGGCGCCCCCGCCGTGCTCGGGCGCCACGCCATCGCCGACGCCGGCCTCTACTCGGTGTGCCTGGCCATCCAGAACCTGTGGTTGGCCGCCACCGCCGAGGGCCTCGGGGTCGGCTGGGTGTCGTTCTACCGGGAAGGGTTCATCCAGGAACTGCTCGGGATCCCGGAGGCCGTCCGCCCGGTGGCGTGGCTGTGCGTCGGCCCCGTCAGCCACCTGGAGGAGACGCCGGACCTCGAACGCCACGGCTGGCGCCAGCGCCGCCCCCTGGATGAAGCCATCCACCGGGAGCGCTGGGAAGGCCAGCGCAACTAGGCCCGGCGTTACCGGCTGGGTCTCCCTCAAGGCCTCCCTGGCAACGAAGAGCACCGTGGAGCGAACCTGGTGCACGCCAGAACGACCGGACGAACAACCCGTCCCCTTTGTTGCCTTTCCTCGCCCGAGCAGGAAATGCCGATATCGGACCGTCCGGACGGGCAGGTTCAGGTCGGGGCGCCCGCTGACGGCCTCTGGCTCGACGTCTGGGCTGGCTCGACGTCCTGGGCGGGCTTGACGCCGTCGTCGGACGGCACCTCGGCCACGAACCCGTCGCCCGGCGCGTCGTCCTGCGCCTCCGTCTCGGCCACGTGGACCTCCAACGCTTCGCCGAGCACGTGGATGTGCCAGAGGTGGCCGAGCAGGATTTTGAGGACGGCGGCGGTCGGCACGGCGATGAGCAGCCCGAAGAACCCGCCCAGCGTGCCGCCCAGCAACAGGGCCAGCATGACCAGCACGGGGTGGAGCTTCACCACCCGGTGCATGACCAGCGGCGAGATGAAGTGGTTGTCGATCTGCTGGACGCCGACCATCACGACCACGACCCAGACGGCGGTGATCGGCTCCCGGGTGGTGAGGGCGATGAGGAGGGCCGGGATCCCGCCGATGTAGGGGCCGACCAGCGGGATCATGTTGAACACTCCGGCGATCATCCCGATCAGGAGCCAGAACGGCAGGTCGATGATCCGCAGTCCGATGCTGGCCATCACGCCGACGATGAAGGCGACGGCCAGCTGGCCCCGGAAGAACCCGCCCACGGCCTGGTTGACACGCCGGCCGACGTGCAGCACCTCGTCCCGGGCGCCAGGGGGGATCAGCCCTTCGGCCACCCGTTTCAGGTGGGGCAGGTCGACCAGCAGGTAGAAGGCGAAGATCGGGGTCAGGATCAGGATGAGGAGGACGTGGAAGAGCCGCAGCCCGAAGTCGGCCACCCGCCCGAGCTGGTCCTGGACGGTGTCGTTGTTGTTGGTCACCTCGTTCGACAGCTGTTCCCGGTCGAACTCGAACGGGGTGCCTTCGAGGCTCTTGGATCGCTCGTCGCCCCAGTTCTCGAGCTTCTCCCGGATGGTGGGCCACCGATCGGAGAGCGTCTCGGCCTGGCTGCGCACGGCGGGGAGCAGGACCAGGCCGATGAGGACGACGACGCCGGCGAAGCCCAGGTACGTGAGCCCGACACCCGCCACCCGGGGGATGCGGCGGCGCTGCAGGAACGTGATCACGGGGTTGAGGATGAAGACCAGTGCCCCGGCCAGGATGAGCGGCGGGAAGATCACCGCCACCGTGATGGCCAGCCAGCCGACGACGGCGGCGAGGAGGGAGAGACCGACCAGGGCCCACGCCACCTGACCGGCCCGCCGGATGCTCTCCGTTCCCGCCGGTTGAACCATCGGCCAGAGCGTAGTGAGTCGCTCACCCGTTACCGCGGAAGCAGTGCCCAGCGGCCCGCCTCCACGGCGGCCTCCTCCACCAGGACGGCGGCCCGGGCGTAGGCTTCGCCGGTCTGCCAGACCCGGTCGGTGAGCAGCAGCAGGAGCACCTCGGCGGGCAACAGTGCGGCGGCGCCGGCCGCCACCTGCCCGGCGATCACGGCCCGGCGGGCGACGCCCTCGGCCTCGGCGTACTCCAGCACCCCGCCGGGGACCTTGCCGTCGAGGCTGGTGGCGTCGAAGCGCCCCTCCCCGGTCAGGACCAGGTCCACCCCGGCCAGGGCCGCCTCCAGGCCGCAGGCCCGGGCGACGACGTCGAAGCCGTTCTCCAGGCGGGCCCCGAGGGCGGCCAGTCCACCGGCGAGGCCGCCCGCCGCGCCGGCCCGGGGCAGGGACGTGACGTCGATGCCCGTGCGGTCCCGGTAGACCTCGGCCAGACGCTCCAGTCGCCGGGAGAGGAGCGCCACCTGGGCGCCGGTGGCCCCCTTCTGGGGGCCGAAGGTAGCGGCGGCCGAGGTGAAGGGGGCGGCCACGTCGCAGGCGACGGTCACCTCGACCCCGGCCAGCGACCACCCGAGCGCCGTCACGGCGCCGAGGCCGCCGTCGGTCATGGCCGATCCGCCGACGGCCACGAGCACCCGCCGGGCCCCCGACCGGACGGCGGCGGCGATCAACTCCCCCGTCCCCCGGCTGGTGGCGGCCAGGGGGTCGTTGGGGCCTCTGACCAGGGCCAGCCCGCTGGCCCGGGCCGACTCGATCACGGCCGTGCCGTCGGGCAGCACCCCCCACTCGGCCTCCACCGGGTCGCCGAGCGGCCCGGTCACCCAGGATCGGCGCCGCGACCCGCCGACGCCGGCCAGGAGGGCGTCGAGGGTCCCCTCGCCCCCGTCGGCCAGGGGCAGCGTGCGGACCTCGTCGAAACCGGCGGTCCGCAGTCCGCGGGCCATGGCTTCGGCCGCGCCGATGCCCGACAGGGTCCCCCGGAACTTGTCCGGGCTGGCGAGAGCGACCGACACGACCGATAGATTGGCCTCTCCCATGATCGTCGTCTCACACCGAGGCCCCGTCTCGTTCACCGCCAACCCCGACGGGAGCTTCGATGCCCAGCGCGGCGGGGGTGGCATCGTGAGTGCGCTGGGCCCGCTCGTGGCCGAAACGGGCGCGACCTGGGTGGCCACCGCCATCAGCGACGACGACCGGGCCGCGGTCCGGGCGGGCGCCGCTCACGTCCCCGGATTCGACCTGTCGCTGCTCGACCTCGACCCGGAGCAGCACCGCCTCCACTACGACGTGATCTCCAACGCCGTCCTGTGGCCCGCCTTCCACAGCCTGTTCGACCTCGTGCGCCGGCCGCGCTTCGACGGGCGGACGGCCGAGGCGTGGGACGCCTACGTGGCCGTCAACGAGGCCTTCGCGGCGGCCGTCGACAAGGTGGCCGGGGAGGGCGAGATCGTGCTCGTCCACGACTACCAGTTGGCGCTCGTCCCCGGGGCGTTGCTGGCCGCCCGCCCCGACCTGGCGGTGGTCCACTTCACCCACACCCCGTTCTGCGGACCGGACGGTATCCGGGTGCTGCCCGATCGGATGGCGACACAGCTCTGCTCGTCGATGGGGTCGGTCCCCTCGGGGTTCCACACGCGCCGGTGGGTGCGGAACTACCGGGCGTCCGTCACCGAGTTGCTCGGGCCGGAGGCCCTCGATCGAGCCAGCCCGGACGCCACCCCCTTCGCCGCCGCCCTCGGCGCCGACGCCGACGACCTCACCCGCTTCGCGGCCGGCCCCGAGGCCCAGGCCGCTCAGCGTTCGCTCTCGGAGCTCACCGGCGACCGGCCGGTCATCGTTCGGGTGGACCGTCTGGAACCCTCGAAGAACATCGTCCGGGGCTTCGCCGCCTACGACCTGCTGCTCGAGAACGAGCCGTCGTGGCGGGGCCGGGTCACGTTCCTCGCCCTCGCCTACCCGTCCCGGGAGGGCCTGGCCGAGTACCTCGCCTACCGCACCGAGGTCGAGCAGGCGGCCGCCCGGGTCAACGAGCGCTGGGCCCGGGGCGACTGGCAGCCGGTGATCCTCGACACCGCCGATGACTACCCCACCAGCGTCGCCGCCCTCGGCCGCTACGACGTGCTGCTCGTCAACCCGCTCCTGGACGGGCTCAACCTGGTGGCCAAGGAAGGCCCGATCCTCAACCGGAACGACGGGGTGCTGTGCCTGTCCCGGGGCGCAGGAGCGTTCGAGGAACTGGGCGAGGCGGCCATCGAGGTCCACCCCTTCGATCTGGTGCAGACGGCGGGGGCGCTGCAGGCGGCACTGTCGATGCCGGCCGAGGAGCGGGTTCCCCGGGCCCGGCGGCTGCGGGAGTTGGCCTCGGCCCGGACCCCGCGGGCGTGGCTCGACGAGCTCGTCGCCCACGCCCC
>CAZCVW010000054.1:0-13740 GCA_964502185.1 uncultured Burkholderiales bacterium | reverse complement strand
CGTCGAGGACGGCCCCGACCAGCGCGTCCGGCGTCACGCCGAGACCGGTGCCCTCCGGGCAGGCGGCGCCGGCCAGGCGGGACAACTCCGCCTCGTCCAGGCGGGCCCAGCGCAGGGCGGCCTCGAAACGGGCCAGGGGGTCGGGGACCTCGTTCCAGTCGCCGGTGAAGAGGGCGCTCTTGATCGTCGGACCGTGGAGGGCGAGGTAGCAGCGGACGAGCCCCTCGGGGGTCTTCAGCACCGAGGTGGCGGTGGCGTCGGACTGCGGGCTGCGCTCGGCCAGCCAGGCCGGGGTGGCGTAGCGCTCCTCCACCAGGTGGGCCGCCCTGACCTCCTCGGCCGGCTCCGGCTCGGCGGGCTCGAGGTCGAGCTCGAGGGCCTTGGCGAAGCCGGTGGCGACAACGTCGCGTAACGCGGTACCGGTCCAGGGCTGCCCCGTCTCCCGGGACACCGTCGTCACCCGCTCGGCCACGGCCGCCACGGCCTTGTCGCCGAGCTTGGCGGCGGGGATACGCAACACCTCGAGCATGTCGGCCACGTCGAGTTCGGCCAGCACGCTGGAGTGGAAGAGCAGTCCCCCGTGGCCGTCGAGGTAGAGGCCGAGGCCGGCGATCTTGCGCCCGCCCGCCTCGAGGTCGTTCTTGCCCCGGAACGAGGCCTCGACGCCGAGCTCGGACAGCCCGGCCACGATCCCTTCGGCGTAGCGGGCCAGGAGCTCCCGGGGCCGCTCGGCGGCGGGAGCCCGGGTGACGACGGCCACGCCGAGCTGGCCCGGGCCCATCACGATGGCGCCCCCACCCGTCGGGCGGCGGTTCACCTCGGTGCCCGTCCGCCGGCACGCCTCGAAGTCGACCTCGGCCTCGGCGTGCTGGTAGCGCCCGACGAGGGCGGCCCGGCGGTAGGTGTAGAGCCGGAGCACCGGCGGGCGAGCCCGGGGTTCGGGGTGGCCCCGCGGAGAAGGCGCATCCCGGCCGTAGCCGGCCATCAGGGCCTCGTCGAGGGCGAGACCGGCGGCGGCCTCGGAGCCCTCGTCGGTGAGCAGGCGCCAGTGCGACGTCAATTCGCACCTCCCCCTTCGCCGGCCCGCATCTGAACGCGAACCTTCCGTGCCGGTTTGGACTCGGCGCTCATACGGTCACCTCCGCGTAGGCCTCGTCGCCCGCCCAGGTGAGCGAGCAGCAGTACTCGTAGAAGCGGGGTTCCAGACCCACCGAGCGCGCGTAGGCCACGGTGCCCTCGGCCGGGTAGGCGATCCCGTCGAGGCCGCAGTCGATGGCGGCCACGTCGAGCTCGCCCTTCATGTCGCCCAGGGGACGGGCGCATCCCAGGTTGACCTTCGTGTCGGGCATGGCCGCCCGGGCGTCGGCGAAGAAGGCGGCGACGTCGGCCACGGGCGGCGGGGGCAGGTGCTCCATGGGCGTCCCCACCAGGGGGACGAGCACCACGATGATGAGCGTGGACACCGGGTAGGCGGAGATCATCTCCAGCGCCCGGTGCTCCCCCAGGAAGCGGCCGTAGTGGAGGCCGCAGACGATGTGGGGGATGATCCGCATGCCCCGCTCGGCCAGCAGGGCGAGCGAGCGGTCGAAGTCGGCCACCGTGAGGTCGAGGTGGTAGACGTCCCGGATCGTCTCGTCGGCGCCGATGATGTCGAGCATGACCCCGTCCACCCCGGCGTCGGCCAGGCCCTGGGCCAGCTCGGGGGACACCACCCCCGAGTGGGCGATCACCCGCATGCCGAGCTCCTCCCGGATGCGGGGCACGTGGCGGAGGTGGGGGAGCAGGGGCACGCCGCCTTTGCGGGTCGAGCCCCCGGACACGAGCAGCCCTTCGCTTCCCTGGGCCTTCAGGCGTTTGGCCACCTCGAAGAGGTTCTCCTCCAGGCGGACGGACACCATGCCCTCCAGGACCTTGGCCTGGCAGTGGTCGCAGGACAGGGCGCAGGCCGCGCCGGTGACCGACACCGGGAGGAACCGCTTCGGGTTGGTCGGCTTCCACTCCGACGTCTCCCAGCGTTTGAGGCCGGGGGCGTAGAAGTCGATGGTCCGGCTCACTCGGCCACCAGGCCCTTCAACTTGTAGTCCTCCACCGCGGCGGCGAACCAGGCGGCGATGCGCTCTTCGCCCACCACCAGGAGGCCCAGCTCGTCGGGGTCGGCCAGCTCGATCTCGACCAGCCAGCCCGCGCCGAAGGGGTCCCGCTCGACGAGGCTCGGGTCGGCCAGCACGGCTTCGTTGACCGCCACCACGGTCCCCGTCAGGGGGCTCTCCAGCGGACCCACGAACTTGGCCGCCTCCAGGCTGCCAAAGGACTCACCCCGCAGGACGGCGTCACCGGCGGGCAGGAAGGCGAGCTGGGCCACCGTGCCGGACGTCTCTACGCTGAGCGGATCCATCCCCACCCGGACGCTGTGCCGATGGCTCTTCGCCGCCACCTGAACCCACAAGTGGGTGACCGGCTCGTAGCCACGGTCCAGCGCCAGCTGGTATCCGGCAACCTCGACAAATCCCTCCACCGACATCACTCCTTTGTTTCCGGGGACACCTCGGACCCCGGGCATTTCGGGGACACTCCGTACCCCCGGGGGCCAGGGGGTGTCCCCCTGGTCGCCGGTCAGCCCGGGCACCGCGTCTTGGCCATCGCCCCGGCGAGACGCTCGCCCGGCGGACCGAAGGCGGCCAGCGCCGCCTGGGCACCATCCAGGGTGAGCCCGGCCACGGCCGCCTCCGCCGCGGCTGTTTCACCGTTCAGCCCGGGGTCGGACAGGTGGGCCCGCTCGATCCGGCCCCGCACCACGCCGGCCACCACCCGCGCCCCCTCGTGCTCGGCGCATCCCACCCACACACCGGCCCGGACCTTCACCGACGTGGACGAATTGATCGGAGAATGGGCGACGCCGCCCGCGCCGAACGGGCCGGTCAGCCAGGCCCGGGTGGTGAACCGGGTGTCGAGCTCGGCCAGACGGGCCCGCTCGGACGGGCTGAGCCGGCCAGGAACCGGGTCCGCCTCCAGTGAGTCGGCGTAGGCGCAGATGGCCGCGGCCCGGAAAGCAGCGGCATCGGCCGGGGTCGGGGTCACATATCGGCGCATCAAGGCCAGCACCTCGTCGCGGACGTCGTCCGGGAGGCGCAGCACGGCGGCGGCGGCCTCGTGGTCGAAGCGCTCGATGAGGTTGCCCACCACCACGACGGCCTCACCGATCTGGGCCGCTCCATGCCCGCAGACCTTGGCCTCCCCGACCGTGATCTCCCCGTCGTCGTCGAGGGTGGCGGGCACGCCGACGGCCCGGAAGGCGGCCACCGCCGGAGCCAGGAGGCGCTGGAGGGCAACGTCTCGGCGGGCCGGAACGGAGGCGGCGGGCATGGCGATCTGGAAGAACTGCTGGTCGGCGTCGAGGTAGACGACCCCGCCCCCCGCCATGCGCCGGAAGACCGGTAGGCCCGCCTCGGCGCAAGCGTCGAGGTCGGCTTCGTCCAGGCGGCGGTGATAGCCGAGGCAGACGTAGGGGCGCGACGGGCGCATGAACGACAGCGTGGGCGGGGCGCCCTCCGACACGCCGTGGGCCAGCGCGTGCCACAGCGTCTGAGAGCGCAGCGGCGAGACCCGCCCGAAGTCGAGGACGCGCAAACTAGGCACTGATCACTTGGGGGACACCCCCCGGCCCCCCGGTTCCATGGCCCATGGCCTCGTCGACGAGCTCGATGATGTCGGGGACCCGGAGGTGCTCGTTGCCCGTCGACTTCGCCCCGTCCTCGAAGCGGGACACCTCGTAGGGGCAGCACACGGCGAGGGCGGCCACGCCCGTCTCGGCCGCCTCCCGCACCCGGCGCTCGGAGAGCCGCTCGGTGGTGTGGTTGGCGGTGAACCCGTCGAGCCACATGCCGCCGCCGCCCCCGCCGCAGCAGTAGCCGTTCTCCCGGGAGCGTTCCATCTCGATGAGGCGCACGCCGGGGATGGCGGTGAGCACCTGGCGGGGGGCGTCGTATTCGCCGCCGTGGCGGCCCAGGTAGCACGGGTCGTGGAAGGTGACGTCGATGTCGAGCGGGGTCCGCCACTCGATCTGGCCCATGAGCGGGGCGAGGAGCTGGGTGTAGTGGAGGACGTCGTAGCGGTGGCCGTGCTCGGGGTAGATCTTGGTGAAGGCGTTGTAGGCGTGGGGGTCCGGCGTGACGATCCGGTTGAACTGGTACTTCGACAGACTCGCCACCACGTCTTCCATGAGCGATTCGAACAGGCCCCTCTCCCCGGCCAGGCGCTGCGAGTCGCCCACCGTCTTCTCCTCCGGGCCCATGATCGCCCAGTCGATGCCGAGCGCCGTGAGGACGCGGGCGAAGGCCCGGGCGGCGTCCTGGCCCCGGGGGTGGTAGCTCCAGTAGTCCTCCACGTAGAAGAGGACGTCGACCGGGCCGGGGTCCGACGCCGAGAGGACCCGCACGGGTACGCCCGCCGTCTTTGTCCAGGCGTGGCGCCGCCTCGGGTTCTCGCCCAGGCAGTTGCCGTAGCGGAAGGTCTTCTCGAACACGTCCTGGAGCTCGGCGGGCACGGCCCCCTCGCTCACCGCCGCCTCCCGGACGGCCGGCATGATCTGGATCATGTCGACCTCCTTGGGGCAGACCCGCAGGCAGTTCATGCAGGTGGTGCACAGCCACAGGTCGGGGTCGTGCATGAGGTCCATGCCCGTCTGGACCTTGCGGTGGATCTTCCGGGGCCCGTACTCACCGACGAGGTCGACGGGGCAGACGGGGATGCACTTCCCGCACCCGTAGCACCACTCGAGCGACTCACCGCCGGGCAGGGCGGCGATCTTCTCGAAGCCGGCGGTGTCGTAGTCGAAGATGACCCGCTGCTCGAACATGCGGTTCCACTGGCCCGCCAGCTCCCACGGCCGCCCCGAGATGGGGGAGTGGACGATCGCCATCTCCTTCTCGATGGGGGTGGGGTACTGCTTCTGGCCTCCGATGGGCATGGTCAGACCTCCAGGCGGTGGACGCCCAACAAGCGGCGCACCAGGTCGGGGAGTTCGGGCACGATGCGGTTGAACTCCTGGGTCATCCGCAGGCGGAGCACCGTGTACATGTAGACGGCGTAGACGCAGGCCAGGAAGACGTCGGCGCCGAACAGCCCTGCCCCCATGGCGGTGAAGCCGACGGCCTTGCCCGTCTCGTTGACGAAGGCGAGGGCCTCGCCCACCCGGAGGTAGCCGTCGCCCCGGTTGGCGGTCGAGAGGTCGAACTCCTCGTCGGTCACCAGCCGGAGCGATCCCGTCTCGATGCGCGGGTCCCACATCCACCGCGTCCACAGCCAGTAGCTGTCGGGGTCGGTGAAGTGCAGGATCTCGCCGGGCAGGTCGAAACCGGGGTCGGGAAAGTCAACGGTCAGGAGGTCGAAGGCACGGAAACGATCAGGGAGCAGATCGGGGCTGTGGAGCAGGTCGTCGATTCCCGCGGCCAGCCGCTCCGGCCCGACACCGTCGAGGATGGCGTCGGCCTTCTTCCGGGTGGCGAAGATGCACCGGAGCACGCGCCGCAGGTCGTCGCGGGGGAGCGACCGGGCCTGCCCGGGCCTTCCCAGAAGGCCGGCGAAGATGGCCCGCTTGCGCTCCAGGAGACCGGCGATGGCGATCAGGTCATCGCTCGAGACCTTTTCCAGCGTCTCGCGCATGAACTCGGTGGCGCTGGCTGTGTCGACAACCTGTCCGCCCATAGCCGCGTCCCTTTCCCGCTTCCTACGCCCCTGTTCCGGCCGGGATGAGGGGCACCGGCTTGCGCCGCACGAGGGCCAGGGCCTTCATGGCCGCCGCCGCCGCCGAGGAGGCGCAGTCCTCCAGGTCGGCCGGCCCGAGGGCGGCGCCGCAGGCGAAGATGCCCTTCCGGCTGGTGGTCACGGTGTCGAGGGGCGGGTTGGCCACCTCGATGAACCCGTACTTGTTCTGCTCCACGCCGAGGATACGGGCCATCGACCGGGTGCCGGTCGAGGGCTCCATCCCCACGGAGAGAACGACCATGTCCATGGCCACCTCCATCGGTCGGCCCATGGTCGTGTCCTCGCCCCGCACGAGCAGGCGGTCGCCCTTCTGGAGCACCTCGGTGATGATGCCCTTCACGTACTGGACGTGGTACTCCTCCTGGGCCGGCCAGTAGATCTGGTTCTCCCAGTAGCCGTACATCCGCATGTCGATGTAGAAGATGAAGACCTTGCAGTCGGGCAGCTGCTGGCGGACCTCAATGGCCTCCTTCGAGGCGACGCCGCAGCAGACCTTGGAGCAGTACTCGTTGCCGATGTGGCGGTCGCGGCTGCCCACGCACTGCACGAAGCAGATGCGCTCGGGGGGCAGCCCGGTCGACGGCCGCACCACGTTGTGGTCCTTCAGCATCGCCTCGAGGTCCTGGAGGGCGAGGACGTCGGGGAACTCGTAGTACCCGTACATCTGCGTCTCCCGGCCCGGGTCGAAGTGCTGGAACCCGGTGGCCAGGACCACGGAGCCGCACTCCACCACGCGCTCACCCGCCGGTCCCTCCAGCGTGAGCCGGAAATCGCCGGCCTCGCCGTCGCACACCGTCACCTGGTGCTCGAGCACCTCCTCCACGAGCCCCGGGGCCCGCATCTGGTCGACGAGGTTGCCCATCGCCTCCTCCGCCGACTGGAAGTGCGGCGTGAGGGCGGCGTAGTTCTCCCGGATGGGCGCCCCGCCGAGGAACGCCTCCTTCTCCACGAGAACCACCTTCCCGCCCAGATCGGCGACGGCCCGCGCCGCCTCCAGCCCGGCGGGCCCGCCCCCGATCACGGCGATGACGTCACTTGGCATTCGATTCCCCCCCGTGTCTATTTCCCGCTGGGTTCCCTGCACCCCAGCTCCTCCGAACGTGGGGTCCCTTCCCCACGTCGGCCGTGGTCTGTTCTGCTCTAGCCGACGTCGTCCCAGGTGAGGTACTGCTGCTCGCCTGACTCCAGCTTCTTCAGGTCGACCTGGAATTCGGCCCAGGCTGCCTGCCAGTCGATCCCCATCTTCTCCAGCAACGGCCGGTAGTCGGCCGAGTGCCAGTGGAGCTGGCAGACCCTGTAGGGATGGGCGCCCATGGCCAGGGCGGCGAACTGCGCCTCCGACATCACCGGGACGCCGACGTTGCGGCCGTGGGCCTGGGCGGCGAACTGGCTCTTGTCGAGCGTGGTCACGCACCCGGTGTCATGGGTGAGGACGACGTCGGGGTCGGCCTCCTCCTTCATGACCTCGATCTTGCGCTGCGTGGCGAAGGACCGGGTGAAGTCGCGCTGCACGAGGATGTGGCGGAAGCCGAACCCGCAGCAGTCGAACCAGGTGGAGTAGGAGCGCACCTCGGCGCCCAGCGCCTCGGCCACGCCGGTGACGATGGCGGTCCGTTGGCCGCCGTAGACGTCCGGGTCGTAGATGGCGTCGCCCTCCACCAGCTTGTAGTAGTGGCAGGCGGGGTGGACGGTGGCGGCGATCCCGGAGAAGTCGCGCACCTGCTTGGCCGCGATCTCGTGGCGCATGGCGTAGAACCACTCCGAGTAGTGGACGATCTCCTCGGGCATCACCATGGGCTTGCCCAGCTTGTCCATGATGCCCCGCACCTGGGCCCGCAGCTCGGGGTGGAGCAGCAGCTCCTCCCGGACCTCCTTGTAGTGACCGTAGGAGGTGCCGCAGTGGATGAGCGGGAAATAGCCCACCTCGTAAGCGGCGGCGAAGTTGCGCAGCGCCACAGCGGCCTGGGCACCGGCGTTGGACGTGGCGCTGGCGTAGTAGTTCCACGCCGTGCACGACGTCTGGTCTTTCGGGTCGTTGTAGTCGTAGCCCAGCTTGCGCATCACCCAGAAGATGGAGGTGGAGTAGCCCGGGATGTGCCCGCACTGGCCGCACGACTTGTGGTGCCAGAGCCCCGCCTTGGGGATCTTCTTCAGGCGCCCGTACTTGGTCGGCACCAGAACGATGGGCTCCGGGGCGCGATGGACGATCCATTCGCCCTGCTCCTCCAGCGCGAAGACCTCCTCCCGGAAGTCGTGGGGGAGACTCTCAGCAGGGCGCTCGAAACCCGCTTCCTTCTTCTTCAGCAACGCCTGGACGGGGATGGGCATGGACCGCTCCTTTACGGGGATGCGAGCTAGAGCTCGATCCCGGCGTCCTCGAGGCGTTCCTCCATGACCTCCTGGAGGATCATGTGTAGGCCCGCGTCGACCTCTTTGATCATGTCGAGGGCCCCGGTGTGGAACCAGATGAGGTACAGCTCGACCAGCGTCTTCTCGTCGACCTCCCACGAAGTGGAGGTGGTGTGGTGAGTCTCCGGCGGCAGGGCCCGGCGCCAGAGATCGAGGTTGTCCGAAACGTCCTTCACTTCCGGGCCCCAGTCGGGGAAGGCGTCGGGCTGGAGCATGTCGGGGGACACCTGCGTGCCCGTCGACATGATCTTGAAGATGATCCGGGAGTAGCCCTCGAGGGCCTCGCGAGCGGAGGCGACGCCGTTGTTGATGGCCACCTCGCGCATGATCAGGATGATCCCCCCCGGGTTGTTGCCCCGGGGGCAGCGAAGGCACGAGAAGCACTGGGAGCACTCCCAGATGTCTTCCTGCATCTGCTGGTAGAAGAGCTCGACGTCCTCCCGGCCGGCGGCCTGGGCGATGCGCCGGGGGCTGAAATCGTAGAAGCGGGCTGACGGGCAGACAGCCACGCAGATGCCGCACTCGTAGCAGCCGTAGAGGTAATCGGGGAAGCGCATGTCCGCCTTGACCTGGCGGAACAGGTCCTCCTTCACGTCGTAGCTGACGTCGGGGAAGCCGGCGACCTTGGTCGACTTGTAGAACGCGTCCCGATCGGGGGAGCCCGCCGGTGCATTTGGGGTGGGGGTCGTCGTGACCGCCATCAGAAGGACACCACGGCGTCGGCCCGCATGGCGATGTCGTTGAAGGCCGCCCCGCCGATCATCTCCACCCCGTCGATGAGATCGTCGATCACCAGGTCGTTGAGGTCGAGCGAGGGCTGGCACACGAAGAGACGAACGCCCAGATCGGTGGCCTGCTTGATGAAGTAGGACAGGGGCTGGCCCACGTCACCCTTCGGCCCGATCTTGTCGACCACGTCCCGGCGCAGGAGGGTGGGGCCGTACATGGTGAAGTAGATGGCCACCTCGGCCTCCATGGCCGCCGCCGAGGCGGCCAGGAAGAAGGGGGTGGCGCTGCGCCCGGGGTCGTCGACCCCGTGGGTCTGGACATAGAGGACTTTGCCTTCCCCGTCGTCGCGCCACATGGCCCGGCCCTACTTGACCCGACGCAGGAAGACGTGGAAGACGTCGCCGTTGCGCTCGATACCGAGCAGCTCGTTGCCGGTACGGGAGCTCCAGGCCGTCATGTCGGGCTCGACGCCCGGATCCGTGGCCAGCAGCTCGAGGACCTGCCCCGGCTCGATCGTCTTGATCGCCTGGGCCGTCTTTATGACCGGCACCGGACACTGCAGGCCCTTGCAGTCGAGGACCTGGTCTGGCGTGGCGATGGCCATGTGTGCCCCTTTCGTGTATGCGCAGATTCTCATATAGTTGGGGCGCCCCGTCAAGGTGATGGGGGCTCAGAGCTCGGCGACGCCGGGACCGACCACGACCCTCATCCGATCTCCTACCCCTGCGGAAGCGAATATAGTGCTGGCCCCAGAGGTCTGGGCCCGAGCGCGGATGAGGTGCGAGCAGTGAGCGTCTTCGACCTGCTCTGCGATGACTGCGGCGCCTACCTCACCGGTCCCGGCGACGACGAGTCCGCCGCGGGCGCCTTCGGTATCCGCTTCCTCTACCACCCGGGCGACTTCTTCCTGAAGGACGACTCCGGGCTGTTCTGCCAGAAGTGCTGGGCCGGGGTCCGGGCCCGCCTCGGCGAGGACCGGCCCGAGGGCCGCTGCGCGGTCTGCGGAGAGGCCGTCGAGCATTCCCGCAGCCTCCATGTGCACCGCGCCGGTGATCCCCTCGGCTGGCAGCTCTGCCGGAGGCATGCCGTCGAGTTCCTCAACCGGCTGCGCACCGTGGAACCCAAGCTGGAGCTGGAGGGCTTCACCCTGGCCGGCGACTGGAGAGACCGCCAGGGCGGCTAGTCCGGGCAGACGATGTCGAACAGGGCCACCAGGGTCGGATCGCACACCGAGTAGCGCAGCGTCCGGCCCTCCCGTTGCCGGGTGACGACCCGGGCCGAGAGCAGCCGGCCCAGGTGCTGGGACACATTGGGCGTGGGGGCCTCGAGCGCGCCGGCCAGTTCCGCCACCGTGGCGCTCCTCCCGTCCACCAGCAGGGAGAGGATCCGCAGCCGGGTGGGGTCGGAGAGCAGGGCAAAGCGGCGGGCCGCTTCTTCGATGGCCGCATCGCGACGAGCCATTGCACCGTCAGCCTATCAACGTACGCACATGCGCAGTCAAGCATTGCACCGGAGATGGGTCCGCAGTACAACGGGTGCTCTGGACGAGACGGGGGAGGACGTTGGACACCTTCAAGGTCACCGACGAGGGCGGCGGCATCATCCGGGTCGACGCCGAGACCCGGCTCATGCGCAAGCCCATGGCCGAGGCCATCTGCCATGAGGTCACCGAAGTGGCCGGGCAGTACGACCAGTTCAAGATCCTCATGAACATGGGGGCCATGTCCAAGGGCACCCCCGGGGCGGGCCTCTACACGCTGCGGGAGATGAAGAAGTACGACCTGTCCGCGCTGGCTCTGTACCGCGCCAACGGCTTCATGCGGAAGATGGCGTCGGTGGTGCTCGGTGCGGCCCGCTTTTCCAACTTCGCCCTCTTCACCGACGAGGACGAGGCCATGGAGTGGCTGAAGAACTCGCCGGAGTCGGCGCCAATCCCCGCGACCGCGGCCGGGCGATCACCGCTCCTGCCCGCCGCCGTTCTCGGCGGCGGGGCGGCCCTCTGGCTGCGGCGCCGGCGGAAGAACCGGCGGAAGAACCGCCGGGCGGGCGACGAGGCGTAGCCGGCGCGACTCGTGCACGATCTCCCAGGCGTGGACGGCGGCCGGATCACCTTCGTGGGTCCCGACTACGCCCCCGCTGGCAGCCCGGGTAGAGCGGCGTCAGGCGTACTCGGCGGTGGCGGCCAGCGCCCGGCCCACGGCGGTCACTTGCAGGCGACGGGGACGGACCCGGGTCGTGACCCTGGGCTCCCGGGTGGCGAGCACCAGCCGCTGCCGCCACCACACGTCGACGCCCTCCACCGTGACCCGCTCGAAGCCGAGCGACGGCTCCGAGGCGCCCGGAAAGGCGACCGCCGACTTCAGGACGTCCCCTTCGAAGTCAAGGGTCAGCTCGACGGTGATGGCCTTCTCTCCCAATCGTCGCACCAGTTCAGTCACCCCGGGGTCCAGATGGATCCGCACGCTCGCCTCGCTTTCCGCCTGCGCGCCAGGGTACCGGTGGCAGTTGCGCAGAACGACGGATTGGTGTCCAATTGCACGTATCAGCATCTCCTAATACAGATTAGCCATCCGCTCGATTGAACCATCCGACGGAACGGGGGGGTAGCCATGGCAGAAGGCAACGGGAGCAACGGCCAGAAGAGCATGGCCATGGTGTGCTGGAGTTCGGACCTTGACCGGGTCTGGCCGGTGCTGATCCTGGCCACCACTGGGGCGGCGTCCGGGCTCGACGTGAACATCTTCTTCACCTTCTGGGGCCTGCGGGTCCTCCAGAAGAACGACAAGCGGATCACGGGCGACAACTGGATGCAGAAGGCCGAGTCCTTCATGGACAAGGGCGGCACCGACCACCTCAAGCTCGGCAAGATGCACATGGGCGGCATGGGTACGACGATGATCAAGAAGCTGGCGAAGCAGTTCAACGTGACCAGCCCCACCGAGCTCCTGGCCATGGCCATGGACCTCGGCGTCAAGCTCCACCCCTGCCAGATGACGATGGAGCTCTACGGGCTCGACGCCAAGGAGGACTTCATCGACGGGCTGGAGACCCCGCTGGGCGCCGCCAGCTTCATCGACATGGCCGCGGACGCCGACATCACCATGTTCATCTAGACGGGACACGATGGGGTGAGTCCGCCGAGTGGCGGCCGGACCCGCCCCGGTTTCCATCACCAGCAGGATCACCGCTGCCGCCCGGGGGGAATTACCATGACGACGCGCCCGCGTTGGGAAGCGAGCCGGCTCGGGATCGCCGGCTTCGCCGTTCTCACCGTCCTGTCCACCACCGGATTCGCCCTCACCCCGCCACCCGCCGCGGTCGAGAAGGCGGTGGAGGCGCTCGGCGTCCCCGAGGTGCCCGGGACCGTGGTTCTGGTCGCCGGAGGGGAGGACCTGAAGGGGCTGTTCCGGGTCGACGCCGCCAATTGCGGGGGCGGCGAGGCGTCCGGCAGCTACTTCCGCATGATCCAGCCGGGCGGCAGCCCCGACGGGCCCTACATCGAGAACAACTCGTCGGCCTGCGCCGACAAGACCTTCACGGATCTGCAGCCAGGCAAGGACGGCGGGCTGTCCACCGTCGCCCACCAGCCTCACCCGGATCCCGCCTTCGACCCCGGCGGCAACGGCGTGGCCGACCGGATCATCATGCCCAAGGGGTTCTTCGGGCGGAACTTCGCCGCCGCCACCAACTCCACCGACCCGCAGACCGCCACCGCCGCACCCGTCCCCACCGTGGTCCACGACGGCGCCGGGAAGCTCAGCGGTAACACGTCGGCCTTCGCGGCCGCCTACCAGGGCCAGCACTTCAACCAGGGCGCACCCAAGCCCGACGGGTCGAACCCGGGGTTGACGGGCGGGCCGACCGGCACCTACGACGCCGCCTCCCGGCGCTTCATGCTGGAATGGTCGAGCACCATCGTGGGCGGTCCGTTCAACAACTTCACCGGACGGTGGCACCTGGAGGGCACCTTCGAGCCTTCCGGCACCGGCCAGACGGAGGGGCCCGAGAGCCCCGGCCAAGGCGACGGCGGCCTCATCGACCTGCCGCTCCCTCTGCCCGGGTCGCAGCCCTCCCCGGCCGGCTCGCAGGGTGCCCCGGGGCCGGCGCGGCTCACCACCGGCCAGGCCGCCGGGGACTTGAAGGGCCTGTTCCGCATCACGGCGGCGGCGTGTACCGGCGCCGCCGCGTCGGGCTCCTACTTCCGCATGATCCAGCCCGGCGGGAGCGCCGCGAACGGGCCGTACCTGTCGAACAATTCCTCGACGTGCACCGACCAGACCTACACCGACCTGCAACCGGGCACGGACGGCGGCCTCTCCACCGTCGCCTTCCAGCCGCAGCCCGACCCGCCGTTCACCAGTTCCGGCGGCACGCAGCAGGGGGCGAACGACAAGATCGTCCAGCCCAAGGCGTTCTTCGGCTCCAAGTTCGCCGCCGCCACCAACCCGACCGACCCGCAGACCAACCTCGCCACGATCCTCCCCAAGGTGGCCGTCGACGGCGCCGGCAAGCTCACCGGCGACACCCGGGCCTTCGCCGCCGCCTACCAGGGCCAGCACTTCAACCAGGGCGCACCCAAGCCCGACGGTTCCAGCCCCGGGGCCACCACGGTCGTCAGCGGCACCTACGACTCGGCCACGAAGAAGTTCACCCTGGAGTGGGCGAGCACTATCGTCGGTGGCGCCTTCGACAACTTCACCGGCAAGTGGCACTTCGAGGGGGTCTTCGAGCCGGCCGTCACCGAGACGACGACCCCGGCCCCGGTGGGCGGGACCGGCGGCACGTCGGGCGGCTCCACTGGCGGGTCGGGCGGCTCGGGCACGTCGACCCTGCCCTCCA
>CAZCVW010000053.1:0-13875 GCA_964502185.1 uncultured Burkholderiales bacterium | reverse complement strand
GGCCCACGGCCCGGCGCTCACCACGACGGCGGCGGCCACCACGGCCAGCAGCCCCGGACCGGGGAGGGCCAGCGTGTTGAAGTTCCACACCTTCGTCCGGCCCAGCACCCACGGGGTGAACTCGTCGATGCGCAGGGCGGCCTCCGGGTTGAGGTCGTGGCCGTACTGCCATAGGCGCCACTGGATGTCGGCCAGCACACCCACCGGGATGGCCCACAGCCCGACCCGGGACAGCACCCGCAGCCACCGGCGGCGGGTCAGCGTGGCCGCCACCACGAGGGCCACGCCGGCGGCGACCGCCGGGCCCCACAGCCCGAGTTCGGGGATGTCGTCCGCCTGGAAGGGCCGCATCCCCACGTAGTGGTTGAGGAGGTTGATCTCCTCGACGTCGCCGGCCACGCTCCCGCCCGACGCCTCCAGGCTCAGGCCGCCCGGGTACTGGGGTGCCTGCAGCTCGGCCTCCCACAACGGGAGGGCGAGGGAGGCCAGGAGGAGCACCAGGCCGAGCATCCCGGCGACGACCCCTTCGACGGTCACCGCCTTCGACCAGCCCGCCGCCCGGCCGGCGGTCCTGCCCCGGCCGCAGGCGACGGAGGCACCCACGCTGGTCACGAGGCGCTCACCGTGCCTTCCATCCCGGCGACGCGGTGTCCGGGGACGGAGCAGTAGAAGGTGTACGACCCGGCGGCGGGAAGAGTGAGCTTGGCCTCGCCGGTCTTCGTGGCCTGGGCCGCCACCTTGAAGGCGGGGTCGTCGATGGTGATGTCGTGCTCGACCGACCCGAGGTTCTTGACCTTGATCGTCGTGGCCCTGCCGGCGGCGACGGTGATCTCCTTGGGGCTGAAGGCGAACTCCTTGGCCGTGATCTCCACGGCGCTCGACGAAGCCGGTTGGGAGGCCTCCTCGCCGCCGTCGTCGCCGCCTCCACAGGCGGCACCGACGGCGAGGACGGAGAGGGCGGCGAGGAGGATGAACCGGGGGCGTGCCATCACAAGGGTGTCCTTTCGTGTCGTGCGAGTGGTCATGCCGGTTCCACCAGGAGCCAGCCCTGCATCTCGAGGTGCAGCGCGGAGCAGAACTCGGTGCAGTAGAAGCCGAAGCTGCCCGTGCGCTTGGCGTCGAACTCCACGGTGACGACCTCGCCGGGATCAAGGCTGGCCTGCACGTTGTGGCCCGGGATGGCGAAACCGTGGGTGGCGTCCTTCGCCCGCTCGATGTTGGTGATGTGCATCACGACGTGGTCGCCTTCCTTCACCCGCACGATGTCGGGGTTGAAGTGGCTGCGCATGGCCGTCATGTAGACGTGGACGGTGGTGCCGTCGCGCTCCACCCGCTCCTTGCCCGGCTCGGTGGCAACGTCGGAGCCGGCCATCGTCTTGGGGTCGGTACCGGGCGGGTACACGTCCCAGGCCTTGAGCTTGTCCCGCTTGATCATCTGGACGTAGTGGGGCTCGGCGAAGCCGATCGGCATGTCCTTCAGGATCCGCATCTTGGGACTGGTCAGGTCGATGAGCTGGAAGTTCTGCGGGTGGAGCGTCCCGACTGTCGGGAAGCGGTCGACCGACCACTTGTTGAGGGCGACGAGGTACTTCCCGTCGGGGGACACGGTGTCTCCCTCGGCGGTGACGACGTGGCCGATGTTGTAGTGGACCGACACCTTGTCGACGAGCTTGAACGCCTGGTCCTTGGCCACCCCCGCCTTGGGGCCGAGCGTCCACTTGGCCACCGCGCTCTCCACGAACAGGCTGGTGAAGGCGTTGCCCTCCGAGTCGTACTGGGTGTGGAGGGGACCGGCGCCGACCTCCACCGTGCCGGCCAGCACCTTGTCGAGCGCGAGGATGGGGACCCCGAACGGATCCCGGCCGGAGTAGCTCTTGGCCGCGATCGCCTTCTTGATGAGCTCGATGTCGTAGACGTAGGTGCTCGGGTCGAGCTTGCCCGCCACCGTGATGTAGTCGCCGGTGGGATTGACGTCGACGCCGTGGGGGTTGCGGGGCTCGGGGGCGAAGTGCAGGATCCCCTCGTCGATGGCGGTCTGGAGGCGGATCATCCGCATCCCGCCCACCTGCTCGACCTTGCCCGCCTCGACGACCTCGGCCGCCTTGCGCCAGTCGATGATGTGGAGGAAGTCGAAGTCGTTCTTGGTGGAGCCGATCTCGAGCGGCTCCTTGCCCTCCTGGATGCCACCCGTCGCCATCTCCGTGTTGTAGGTGTTGATGAACCCGAACCCGTCGCTCGTCAGCTTGCCGGCGTCGGCCAGGTCCTGGTTGTAGGGAGGCAGCTCGATCTGGAAGCTCTTGGCCAGGTCGCCCTGGCCGGACTTCGGGTCGACCGCCACCCACGTCGACACCCCCCGGTACTCGTCCTGGTAGCGAGACAGGTCCGTGCCCGGGCCCCACAGGGGCGCCGGGGTCTTGGAGGAAATGTGGACGTAGTCGGTGTTGGGCGTCACGAACATCCCGCCGTGGGAGCTGCGGATGTTGGGGACGTCGATGATCTGCTTGGTCTTGAAGTCGCGCAGGTCGACCATCCCCATCCGTCCGTTGGCCCGGTCGTTGATGTAGAGCCACCGCCCGTCGTAGTCGCCCTTGGTCTCGGAGATGGCCGGGTGGTGGGCGTCGCCCCACCGCAGCGGGTCGTTCTTGGCCGGGTCGGTGCCCGCCCCGAGGACCGCCTCGCCGGCGTCGGCGCCGTAGCCGTACCCCGACCAGGCGTCGGGCGAAAACACGGGGATCGTCTTGAGCAGCTGCATCGACGGCACCCCGATCACGTACATCTGGCCCGAGTGCCCGCCAGAGGCGAACATCAGGTACTCGTCGTGCTCCCCCGGCGGGGTGAAGGTGGCCAGGGCGGCTTCCGCCTCCCCGGGGGAGAGGCCCCGCTTCGAGGCCAGCTTCTCGTAGCGCCCCCCCGACTGCCCGTCGCCGACGACGGCGGCGCCCAGCCCGAGCACCGCCCCTACCACCAGAGCGACTGCGATGGTCAACCCGCGGCTCTTCATGAGAATGCCTTCCTCGAGACACCGAAACAGTCGAATTCCTCGCTAACAAAGCGAGGATAACCTCGGGCTCGCGGGCGCCCCAGTGCCAAAGGTCCCAAATGAGGCGGGACCAACGGCGCCCCCGGCGGGTCGTTCGGGTAATCGGGAAGGAGCGCCCCTAGCGCCGGCGCCGGTCGCGGCGGGGGCTGGCTCCCTCACGCCGGGCCGCCTCCGACAGCGACAGCGCCTCGAGGGCGCCGATCACGGCCGCCCTCCCCTCGCTCCAGGCGGGATGGAGGGCGCACTCCTGGCCCTTGACCCCGCAACGCTGGGCGTCGAGCACGCAGGCGTTGCCGAGGGGGCCCTCCACGGCTTCGATCACCTCGAGGAGCGAGACGTGATCGGCCGGGCGGGCCAGCGCGCACCCTCCGCCGCGCCCCGGGCTGCAGTCCAGGACGCCGGCGCGCGAGAGAAGGTTCACGATCGTCGGCACATTGCCCGGCGGTATGGAGCAGGCGACGCCGAGGTCGCTGGCGGTCACCCGTTGACGGTCGGGCAACCCCGCGAGGTGCATGGTCATGCGGACCGCGTACTCGCCGCGTCTCGTCAACGACAGCCGCATCCGGACCTCCCTTCGCGCCGGCGCCATCATACACTCGTTTTCCTCGCTAGAGTAACGATGTATTGGGAAGGCTCCGCAAGACGACCATCACCAGGCTGCTGCTGTGCTCGTGGGAGGCCGTCGCAGGTCCCAACGAAAAGGGATGAACGTCCCGTCGCGGCCTTTACCAGACACAACGGGCCCAGCCCGGACACAGCCCGACAAAAGGACGAAAGTCCCCCCGGACACAGCCGTTCGGACCAGGGACCAGTGACTAAGTCCTTTGGAACTAGGTCGCCCGGCCTGCGCACGATGCAGGCCATGCGGGGCAACAGAGGCCCAGCATGAGCTGAGGAGGCCCTCGATGCCACGCCTGATCCGCTTCTTCGTGGGAACTGCGGTGGTGATGCTCACCGTTGTGCCCATCCCAGCCGCGAACGCCGTGGAGTTCGAGATCACGACTGGAGGCACGCAGTTCGTGCCCACCGTCGCGCAGATCTCCGCGGAGGACGGCGTCGCCTGGGTGAACCACGAGGTCGCCAACTACCCGGTCCTCATCGGCAACCACAACATCGTCCCGGACTCCGTGGCCGGCGGATTGCCGGACACCAAGCCGTTCCCCACCAGCTCCTCCCTGATCGCCCCCGGCGCGAAGTGGAGCTGCGCGGCGGGGCCCGGCGGTCCCACTTGTATCGGCATCGACGGCCAGCCCGTCCAGCTGACGCCCGGCCGTTACGCCTACATGTGCGGCCTTCACCCCAACCACATGCACGGAATCCTCGTCGTCTCCTGACGGCGCGGCCATCAAAGCACAAACGCACCATCCGCCTGCACCGGCGGCACACACTATGAGAGGAGAAGGTCCGTGAGGAAAATCCGAAGGTGGCGGTGGGCATTGGCCGTATTGCCAGTGATCCTGATCGGCGGGGCCGTCCTGACCTGGCCGCCCTCGCTGGGCAGGGTGGCCCAGGCTCAGGTCAACAGCTTCGACACCGGCAAGACCGTGCGCGTGGAGCTCAACGTCCAGGAAAAGACGATGAACATCCTGGGGGTTCCCACGACGGTGTGGACCTATAACGGGACCGTGCCTGGGCCGATCGTCCGGCTGCATGTGGGCGACACCCTGGAGATGACCCTCAACAACACCCACAACCTGCCGCACGCGCTGCACACCCACTTCATGGACTACCCGCTCTCGGAGGACGGCTCCAGCATGACGGCGCCCTTCCCCGTTGTCCCCCACCAGAACGACGACGCCGTCGGGGCCGGAGCGGGCGGGATCGTTCCCGGTATCGGCGCCGTTGAGGGCCCGGCCGCCGGCGTGAACCCGATCGGACCGTACGCCCCCCGGGAAGACGAGGACACTCCCCGACCGGGCCAGAGCAAGACCTACACCTGGAAGATGCTCGACGTCGGGCCCATCTGGTACCACTGCCACGTCATGGAGGCCACCAACCACATCTCCAAGGGTCTCTTCGGCATGATCGTGGTCTACCCCAAGGGCTGGAGCTGGGAAGAGCTCCCTCCCGACCCGATGAACGGGAACCTCAAGGCCAACCTCACCAACGCCAAGGGTGAGCACATCCGTGAAGACGTCGTGATCATGTCCGAGAAGGTGCCGGGCCCGGCGGGCGAGGGCGACTCCGCCGTGGGCCTCGCCGCCAACGGCGGCGCCGCCGGTGGCGTCAACCTGGCCAACTTCCGGGGGTGGAACGACCCCTACCTCATCGGACCGTTCAAGCCCGGCGAGAAGGGTCTCATCCACGTCGCCAACATCGGCGAGAGCGGGAAGAGCTGGCACCTCCACGGGCACCACTGGTACCGCCTCCAGCAGATCTGGCACCCCTGGCAGGGCTACCCCGCCTGGACCCAGACGAACGACACGGAGATGGCTCCCAACGGAGAGAAGGCCCCGCCCTTCGACCCCATCCCCTTCACCCCGGTGGCCGAGCTGGCCCACACCCGCTGGGTCGCTTCGGGCGAAATCATGCCCATCTCCATCCGGGCCGGGAAGCCGGGAGCGTGGTTCGCCCACGACCACGTCGTCCCGCAGGCCTACCTCGGCATGGTCCCCTGGCTGATGGTCGACGACCCGGACAAGCCGGCCCAGGCGCCCGCGCCGGCCGGAACCCCGGTGGCCCCGGTGGCGCCGGGCGCCGAGCCGCACCAGCACTAAAGCAGCCCAGCTGCCTTTGACGTCGGCACGAGCGGGGTCGCCCACCTGGCCGCCCCGCTCGTGCCGCACCCGCTCACCCGGAGGGACCCCCATGGCTGCACGCGCCCGACCCGCCCTGCTCCTTCTCGTGCTTGCCGTCGCCTTCCTGGCGGTCCCGGCCGTGGGCGCCGCCTCATGGGTCGCCGAGGCGCCGGCGGTCGCCACCGACCCGCCTCCCGAAGCGACGATCAAGATTGTCGCCTTCCGCATGGTCCCCGACCGGCTCGACATCGTGACGGGTACGACCGTCACGTGGGTCAACAATGAGCCGATCGAGTACCCGGCCGTCGGCGGGAGCCACGAGCTCGTCGCCGACGACGGCTCGTGGAGGTCACCCGCCATCGCCCCGGGCACCCGGTGGAGCCGCCGCTTCGACCAGCCCGGCGCCGCTAAATACCACAGCAGCCAGCATTCCACCGCCTCCGGCGAGATCTCGGTCACCGGCGATCCCATCGTGGACCGGCCGATCGAGCAGGAGGTGGCGATCACCGAGGACAACCCGGACGACCCGACAACCTGGGGCTTCCGCCCGCCCGACCTCATCATCGAGACCGGCACGACGGTGATCTGGCGGAACAACGGGAAGAACGTCCACACCGTCAGCGCCGACGACAAGAGCTTCGATTCGGGCGACATCGACCCCGGGGCCACCTGGAAGCACACCTTCGAGAGCGCCGGCGCCTTCGCCTACCACTGTGCCCCCCACCCCTGGATGAAGGCCCAGGTCCGGATCGTCGCCCCCGGCAGCGACCCGCCGCCGCCAGTGCCGGTCGAGCACGCCGACCACGACACCCCGCCCGTCGACCGGGTGGCCAGCGCCACCCCGGAGCGGGTGGGCCGCGGCCCCGTCCGCCACGAAGTCGCCATCGTGGAACCGAACCCGGCGAAGCCCTCCGAGTGGCTCTTCGATCCCGCCACCCTCGACGTGAAGATCAGCGACACCGTGGTGTGGCGCAACACCGGCAGCGTCGAGCACACCGTCACCGGCGCCGCCTTCGATTCGGGGGTGCTGAAGCCCGGGACGACCTGGGAGCGCAAGTTCGAGACGACCGGGGTGTTCAGCTACCACTGCACGCCCCACCCGTGGATGAAAGCGGTGGTCCGGGTGACGGAGCAGGACGCCGAGGCGCTGTCCCCGCTCAAGGTGCCCGCGTCAGGGGCGGGGGCCACCACCTCGGCCCCCCCGCGGCGAGCGGCCGAAGCGACCCGTACGGCGGACGGGCCCGTCCGCCACGAGGCCCTCATCCTCGAGCCGAACCTCCAGGACGCCATGAAGTGGACGTTCGACCCCGCCACCCTCGAAGCCCGCGTCGGCGACACCGTCGCCTGGCGCAACACCGGATCCCTCCAGCACACCGTGACCGCCGACAGCGGCACCTTCGACTCGGGGATGCTCGACGCGGGCGGTACCTTCGAGCATACGTTCGACCAGCCCGGGGTCTACGCCTACCACTGCACCCCCCACCCCTGGATGAAGGCAACCGTCCGAGTGACCGACGCCGCCGGCGGGGAACCCCCGGTCGCCCCACCCGCCGTCTCCGGTGAGCAGGCCGCCGGCCCGCTCGACCCCGCCACGTTGCGAGGCGGGATCGCCATCCTGCCCAGCCGTTTCCGCCCGAGCATGATCCTCCCCATCGCACTGGGGCTGTCCGGCCTGATCGTCGCCCTGGCCTGGTTCCTGGCCGGGACGCCAGGGCACCGCCGGAGCGACCGTTCGACCATCGGATGAAGGACGTTCGCTTCGAAGTCCTTCCCCGTGATGAGTGCCTGCGGCTGTTGTCGAAGGCCCCCCTGGGCCGGGTGGCGGTCAGCGTCGGTGCCCTACCCATGGTGCTCCCGGTGCAGTTCGCTCTGGTCGGGGACGACGTCGTGTTTCCCGCCGATCGGGGTGGCGAGCTCGACGTTGCCGCCCGCAACGCGGTCGTGGCTTTCGAGGCCGACTCCATCGATCCCGGCACCGGCTGGAGCGTGGTCGCCACCGGGGTTGCCACCGAAGTGCCGGGCGCGGCGGGCTTCCTGCGGATCTCAACGGAGATCGTGTCCGGCCGCCGCTTCCTGCGGGCCCCCCTGTACGTTGCGGGATCCGTGTCCGCGAAATGCGCCACGGTCGGGGCCGTCGCCAGGCCGGGCCCGCAACCGGACCCCGGCCCGTACGACGGCTCGGTCATGGAGCCCATCGGTTTCGACGAATGCCTCCGTCTCCTCGCCACCGAGGAGGTCGGGCGGCTGGCCGTCGTGGTCGACCATCAACCGAAGGTGTTCCCGGTCAACTATGCCCTCGATGGCGATGCTGTCGTCTTCCGGACGGCGCCGGGCACCAAACTCGAAGCCGTCTCCCGATCGCTCGTCGCCTTCGAGGTGGACCGGTTGGCATCGCCTACCCGCGCCTGGACGGTGACGGTGGAAGGCCTTGCCCAGGAGATCACCAGCGCCGACGCTCCCGGACTGCGGGAACGGTTGGCCGCGCTCCGGGTGCGCCCGTGGGCGTCTGGCGACCGCCTGCACTACGTTCGGATCGTCCCGCTCTCCGTCACCGGCCGCCGCCTCCGCCTCGCCGCCAACGGCTGAGCGACGTCCGACGCCCTGGTCCCGGGCACTGGGATCGGGTCTTTCGGGACCTGGAGCGGCGACCTTCGGCCCTGCTACCTCGGGGTTGGATCTGCGCATGCTGGGCCGGTAGCCCTGCGAGCAGGAGGTGGTCAGGATGCTGGTGGTCATGGCGCTGGGAACAACTGAGGAGGCCCACGCATGAAGATCCAGGACGTGATGACCACCGCCGTGGTGACGGCGCGTCCGGAGACGACGGTCAAGGAGGCGGCCGACCTCCTCCTCCACCACGGCGTAAGCGGCCTGCCGGTGGTCGACGCCGACGGCTGCCTCCTCGGGCTGGTGACCGAGGCCGATCTGATGAGCAAGGAGGCGTTCGGTGCCCTCCCGCGCCGCCCCCGGAGCGTGCTCGTCGACCTCGTGCCCGGCAACGCCCGGTGGGTGAGCAAGGCGGCCGGCCGAACCGCGTCCGAGGTGATGACCATGATCGTGGTGACGGCCGCCCCCACCGAGGACATCCGGGTGGCCGCCCGGCGGATGCTGGAGCGGGGCGTGAAGCGGCTCCCGGTGGTGGAGGACGGCCGGCTCGTCGGGATCGTCTCCCGGCGCGATCTCCTCCGCCTGTTCGAACGCTCCGACGCCGACATCGCCACCGAGATCGGCGCCAGGCTGGCCAGCCCCTGGAATGCCGCCGAGGACCACGAGGTCACCGTCTCGGTCGAGAACGGTGTCGTCACGCTCGAGGGCCGGGTCCGCTGCGAAGGCGAGGTGCCGGTCGTCCGCGGCCTGGCCGAGGGGGTCATGGGCGTCGTCGAGGTCATCGACCGGGTCGGCTTCGAGCTGGTCGACGGCCGTTGAACAAGCTCGACCAGTCGACCTCCATCCACTTCCACGGCATCAACACGCCCAATGCCATGGACGGCGTCCCCGACATCACCCAGGCCCCGGTCAAGCCCGGCCAGGACTTCACCTACGAGTTCGTCGCCCACCGCCGTCGGCATGTACCCACTCGCAGGGGACCCCTCTTCTCGGCGGATGCCCGGCGCCGGCGGCCGCCCTGGCCGCCGGCCGCTGACCGCCGACGCGGGAACTCCCGACCGCGCGCCGTTCAGAAGACGGCCATGACTTCCGGCCGGTCGATCGGGACCTTCGACCCTTGAACTGGGGCCGCTGAACGCCGAATCTCATGACATGGTGCTCGACACTGTTGCCCGGCGCCGGACGATCGAGATGGTCCGGCGCGTGCCGATCGCCCTCGACGCGGCCGTCGAAGTCCTCCGGAACGCACCCGACCGTCTGATCGGATCTCGGTTCGCTGCGCCATGGGCGTCTGCCCGCGGGCTCCGCCTGCTCGCCGTGGCCCTTCCCGGCGGCATTCACATCGCACGGGACGTGCGTATCGGTTGCGGTCCGCTCCTCGAAGAGGACGACGCCTTCGCGCTCCCCGTGTGGTGGGAGGCGGCGGAGCATCCCCAGCTGTTCCCGACCTTCGACGGGGGCCTCGAAGTGCGAGGCATCGACGAGGAAACGGAGTTGCGCCTCGTCGGCAGCTACCAGCCGCCGCTGGGCCCCATCGGACGGTTCGCCAACGGCGTCGCTGGGCACCGGGTCGTGACGGCGTCTCTGGAGACGTTTCTCACCGGGGCGGCCGAGCGTCTTGCCGCTGCAGCCGCCGATCTGGGCTGACCCGAACCCTGGGGTGACCTCCTCGCGAAAGGGCCCCGCACCGCCTCCGGTGCGGGGCCCCTCCATCTGCGGACGGGCTAGGCGCCCGACCCGTTCGGCGAATCCTCCTCGAGCCTGACGCCCGGGTGCCACTTGTCGAAGTGGTTGCGGTGCCGATCGTGGATGTAGCCCGGGCGGTAGTACTCGTCGTAGTAGTCGGTGTCGAGGTGATGCACCACGACGCCGAAGTGGGCCTGCATCGGGTTGTAGGTGACGGGCCACTGCCCGAAGTTGTCGATGCAGTACTGGATGTAGGCGACGGTGGCGTCCTTGCACCAGTCCGCCGGACGGGCCCGGGGGTGGTTGACGATGCCGTCGATGACGGCGTCGTCCTTCCAGGGGCCGCCGCCCTGGCGCATCAGGTTGTTCGGGCCCCGGTCGCCCCAGGCGCCCTCGCCGTACTTCTCCTCCCACCACGCCTCCACCAGCGACTCGGCCGTCGCGTACTGCGGGGAGGGGCAGTAGGTGGCGGTCTTCACGCCCTCGATGCCGTAGACCTTGAGCTGGCCGGTGGAGATCGGCGCCTTCGGGTTGGGCGGCTCGATGTGGAAGCCGAGGCCGCGGGTCACGTCGGGCATGGCGCCGAAGAGGATGTCGGGGTTGAACCCGCAGAAGTTCCAGTGGCCGAGGCCCATGGCCTCGCAGCCCATCTTGATGTTCTGGACCATGATCCCGGCCGGGTACATCTCGACCTGGAAGATCAGCTGCTCCTCGGCCGCGATCGGGATGGGGAGCTCGAGCTTGCCCTCACCGATCCACTCGGCCACGCCGGCCGGCCGGCCGCCGTTCCACTCGTCGATCATGTACATGTGCCAGGCGTCGTGGAAGTTGACGATGGCGTTGTTCAGCTTGCCGGCGTCGGTGATGGGGATGAACCAGGTCGTCCCCGGCCGGTTGATGTTGTACTGGTAGGGGCCCATCAGGGTGGCGTTGTGGGCGCCGGGGATGCGGGTCATGTAGTCGAGGTCGGGCCGCTCGTCGAGGATCTGCGTGCAGCCGCTGCGGTACCACTCGAGCACCTTGTCGTAGCGGTTCTGGTGCCCGTTCTGGGCCATCTCGATGGTGTTCTTGACGTTCTTGCCCGGGTTGTAGATGAAGGCCCCGTCGTCGTTGATGATCAGCAGGTCGTGCGCCCAGGAGTTCCCGGGGGCCGACGCCGTTCGGCCGGCCAGGTCGACCAGCTCGTGGAAGCCGCCGTCGAGGGAAATGTCCCAGGCGGCGATGCCGTTCAGGCCGCAGGCGGCCCAGGCCAGGAGCGCTTCCTCGACCTCGGTCAGGCCGACCGGCTTCTTCTTGGAGACGAACTTGGTCGGCCCTTCCATCTGGGACATCTCGCGCCCGGTGACCGGATGCTTCTCGGTCGTGCCGGAGTCGATGCGGTAGCCCAGCCCGATCCGGCGCGTCCGCATCCCGCGGAGCAGCTCGAAGGCCGTGGGGCCCTCCTCGAAGGCGAGCCGCAGTTGCTCGGACTCGTTGGCGCTGCCGGTGCCCGTACCCGCCTGACCTTGTTCCACGACTGACATGCACGGCCCCTTTGTCTCGCGGTAGTACGGACGCGGACCCTAGTGATCCGGGGCGGGGCCGACAAGAGCAACTCTTACGTGACCGGTAGCTTTGTTACCTGATCTCCGGTGGTACCTTCTACGCGGTGCAACTCGTGGTCCCCGCGGTGATGGACGAGGCCTTCCTCGCCGCCGTCGCCGACGTCCCGATCACCCACCTCTACGGCTCGCTGCCCGACGACCCGAGCCTGCGGGAGAGCGGCTGGCTCCCGAAGACGGACCCGGACGGGCTCGCCCGCTACGTGACCCGGGCGGCGGAGGACGGGCGGGGTTTCTTCTACGCCCTCAACGCCGGCTGCCTCGGGAACGACGAATGGACCTCGGAGGGGCAGGCCTGGCTGGTCGAGCGCCTGGGCTGGCTGGTGGACATCGGCGCCCGGGGCGTCATCCTGGCCAACCCGTACCTGGTTGCCTTGGCCAAGGCCCGCTTCCCGGAGCTGGAGGTGGCGGTGTCGACGGCGGCGTGCGTGGACAGCATCGACAAGGCCGAGTTCTACGAGCGGCGCGGCGCCGACGTCCTCTACCTGCCGGAGTACATCAACCGCGACTTCCGCCTGCTGAAAGACCTGCGCAAGCGGATCGGCTGCCGGCTGGTGCTGCTGGCCAACGTCGGCTGCCTGCTCCACTGCCCGCTGCGGACGTACCACATCCAGGCCATCTCCCACAGCGGCAAGAGCCAGCAGCTCGGGACGTACGTGGACTACTCGCTGATGTGGTGCACGTCGGAGAAGACCCGGGATCCGGCCCTCATGGTGAAGGCACCGTGGATCCGCCCCGAAGATCTCGGGGTGTACGAGGAGATGGGCTACGACGAGTTCAAGCTGGCCGGCCGGGAGATGGACCGGCCGTGGGTCGAGCGGGTGGTGCGGGCCTACGCCGCCCGCCGCCACGACGGTGACCTGAACCAGCTGATCCTCGGGTTCGACCAGATGGAGCCGTTCGGCAACGTGCCCGTCCGCATCGACAACCGGGCCCTCGACGGCTTCATCGAGTTCTTCAAGCGCAAGTACGACTGCCGGCTGGGGTGCCGCGACTGCCACTACTGCGACGACTGGGCGGAGACGGCCGTTCGCTTCGAAGGCGACGCCCTCGCCTACTCGGGGCGGATCACGAAGACGTTGGCCCGCTACGAGGAAGGTTCCTTCCGCCACCGCAGCGGCTTCTGAGCTCTGGGTTCGGTCAGCTGACGTCGCGCTCGGAGACCAGCGGGGTCACGCCCTTCATGAGCAGCGGGAGGGTCTTGGGGAAGCGGGCCTCGACCTCGACCCCGAAGCGGGCCCGCAGACGGCGCACCAGCGCCTCCTCGAACACGGCGGAGTCTCCGCCGTCGGGGACCTGGACGAGGAGGCGCAGCCGCCCGGCGGCCAGCCCCTCGGTCACGATTGCGAAGGTGGCGCCGGTGAGCTCCGGGACCTCCTCCTCCATGGCCGCCTGCACGTCGTAGGGCAGCCAGCGGCGGCCGGCCAGCACGAACTGGTGCTCGGCCCGGCCGAGGATCTTGAGGCGGGGCGAGGGCAGCCCGCAGCGGCACGGGCGGGCGTCGAGGGTGCCGACGTCGCCGCCGTCGTAGCGGATGTACATGGATCCCCAGGGCACCATCGTCGTGTGGACGACCCGGCCGCGCTCGCCGTCTCCCATCGGGGTGCCGGCGGCGTCGAGCACCTCGACGTGGCAGGTGTCGGGCACGACGTGGAGGCCGGGGTCGCCCCCGCATTCGACCGCCAGCAGGTTCTCGCTGGAGCCGGCCAGCTCGACCACCCGGCCCGCGCCGGTCTCCCGGCGGAGGTGGTCCCGCATCCCTGCGGTGATCGGCGCTCCGGTCACGACCAGATGCTCGACGCTGCCGAACACGTCGCGGGGGGCGAGGCCCTGGCGGCGGCCTTCGGCCAGGAGCGAGAAGATCATCGGGAGGAAGAGGATCAGGAAGCGGGGCCGGAATCGGCGCACGGCCTCGACGACCCGGTCGGAGAAGCGGGGCAGGTACGTGCCGGAGACGACGACGCCGGGCAGCCCGAGCTCCTCCACGATGTAGCTCTGCACGGCGGCGTAGACGTGCCAGCCGGGCGCCACCAGCAGGAACGGCGTGCCCGGGCGCAGCCCCGCCCACCAGTGGGCCCGCAGCGACGAGGCGCCCTGCACCCGGCGCCACTCCTTCGGCCAGCGCAGGAACGTCGTGCCCTGCGTGCCGGAGCTCATGGTGACGATCCGGCCTGGCTCCGGCCCGAGCCGCTCGATCCCGGCGCTC